>JAFIGA010000204.1 GCA_020831715.1 Leptospira sp.
GCTCTCATGATCCCCGAGAAATCTTTTTCTCCTCGAGACTTTTCCAATATCCGAAGATTCATGCAAAATACCAAAACAGCTCCTTTTGTATAGTAGGATATACTTGTGTTGGGAGAATCAGACGTCCTTTTGTAGAGTTTATTCCATGCTGTAAACGAAGATTCTTCCAGACTCATGATTTCATCACCCAGGTTGTCTTCCAAGTTTAGAATGTCTTCGTAAATCTTTTCCAAATACTGTTCCGAGCTCATGAGCTTTGTTTTCAACAGAAAGTAAGCATCATAAAAACTGGTGATCCCTTCAGCAATCCAGAGTTCCTTGGTGAGATTCGGATTTTCATAGTCAAAAGGACCAAGTGCAATCGGGCGGATTCGTTTTACATTCCATAAATGAAAGTATTCATGGCTCAATAGTTCCAATAGCTTTGAATAGTCTTTTTCTGAATTCACTTTTGCCTGATCAAAGATATTGATGGAAGAGGAAGCATGTTCCAGCCCACCGTATTTTCCATCGGATAGAATCAAGACAAATAGATAATATTCATTTGGATTCTCTCCCATCATTTTGGATTCATATTCTGTAATTGATTTGAGATCTTTTAGAAGTTGTTCTTGGAAATTTTGATAGATATTTCCTTCAATGACTAATTCATGTGTGATTCCATTGCATTCAAATTCCAATGCTTTCTTATGATTCAAAAAAAACGGAGTGTCGAATAGCTCATCCCATGACTTGGTGATGAATTGGAATTCGGATACTCGCTCCATGGAGGAATGTATGAATGAAAAGGGCTTGCCAATTTCAAATTCAATTGATATAGAAACTTTTTCCTCAGTGGATTGTTTCCCATCATTCATCCATTCCTTTATATAGAAAAATAGTCCCGGTGAATTGATAAGACCAAAATCCTCTTCCAAATGATTGGTTCTAACACTCAAGTCCTCATAGGCATAGATTTTGTATTCAATTTCAATTTGTGAGTTGTCTGACACGTCTAGTTTCTTGCCGGGAAATATTGTCCAGTTGGAAAGCCCGGTCTGCTCCCAGGGACAATTCGCCTTGAATCCATGAACCAATCTTGCATAGTCCCTAATCATATAAGAACCCGGTGTCCAAGATGGCATGACCAATTCCAAGGAATCTTGGTCTGCATCCATGATTAATTTAACTTGGTAGTAGTGACCAATCGTGTCTTGGGGGTTGATGAAATATTGAATTTTCTTAGTCATAGCTTCCCTTCCAGCCTAGGGAAGTTTTCCCTAGACACAAGTAGAAAGCTAAAAAATATTGTGTCATATGGTTCTGGAAACCCCCCTTACATCCATTGCCTACCAAGAGTGGGGAGATCCAAATGGCAAACCCATTCTCTGTCTCCATGGTTGGTTGGATAATTCAAATAGCTTTCTTCCTTTGTCCAAATATCTAGTCCGTGACCTTCCCGAAAAGATTCGCCTCGTTGCCATGGATTTCCCCGGTCATGGCCATTCCGGGCACAGGCCAGAAAAAATGCTCTATGCATTTGTAGATTTCCTTGCGGACATTGCGAGCTTTGCCGATTCCATGAATTGGGAAAAATTTTCTATTCTAGGGCATTCCATGGGAGGCGGATTGGGTTCTTTATTTGCGGGAGCCTTCCCCGAACGAATCGAAAAACTTATGTTAATAGAAGCATTGGGTCCCGTTACCAGAGAAGCAAGTGATGCTCCCGAGAATCTAGCCAAGGCAATTCGTCGTTTTTTGGATCATACAGGGAAGGTCGATAGCTCCCAATTCCGTGACATAGACCAATTGGTTCGTTTGCGAATGAGAGCAGGGGAACTTGCCGAGGAATCTGCAAGGCTCTTAATGGAAAGAGGAATTGAAGAATTGAATTCAGGTGTAAAACTCAGACGAGATTCCAGACTCAACCTTCCTTCTCTTATGCGACTCACCGAGAATCAAGTTCTGGAATTTTTAAAAAGAATCACAGCTCCGTCTCTTCTCATTTGGGGCAAGCAAGGTTTCAAATGGGAGAGCAACTATCTAGGTGCAAGAACCACAGCAGTGTCTAACCTAACGCAGATTAATCTAGAAGGCTACCACCATCTCCATATGGATCATCCCGAATTGGTAAGCAAAGCCATCGCCGACTGGTGGAAATAGATTGCAAGAAATTCAGGAGAGTTGCAATGCAACTAGGGGGTGCCGGCTTGTCGGATAGCGCCGGCATTGGAGTGCTCACTTTCGTTCGCATTGGAGAAGAATTAGATTACCATGAATAAAAGTTTAGCGGGGAAATACCACTAATTCGTAGCCTCGATGTCCAATCTGTCACTTAAACATAAACTACTGTTTGCGATAGCAAACACCCCACTTGGCATACTAAGCTATGCCAACCCCCCAGCTTGCTTTACCGAGCTAGCAAGCTCTCCTAAAGCTTTTCTTCTCTGTGAACTCTGAGCCTCAGAGGTGAACTAACGGCTTTTTTCCAAGGCACGGGTAATTTCGGTTTTGATATCTTCGATATGTTCAAGCCCTACAGAGATACGGATGAGTCCCGGTGTGATGCCCACGGCAAGTCGTTCTTCTTCTTTGAGTTTGGAATGAGTCGTGGATGCCGGATGGGTTGCTATGGTTCGGCTGTCGCCTAAGTTTGCCGAGTGAGAAAACCATTCCAAGGAGTCCAAGAATTTTCTACCTCTTTCAATTCCTCCCTTCACTTCAAAGGTCACAACACCACCACCTAACCGCATTTGCTTTTTCGCCAAATCATGCTGGGGATGGGATGGAAGGAAGGGATACTTGACCAATTCGACTTCCGGGTGGGATTCCAGAAATTCGGCAAGGGCAAGTGCCGATTGGCAATGTCTCTCCATGCGAACGGCAAGTGTTTCTAGGCTTTTGGACAAGACCCATGAGTTAAATGGTGACATGGAAGGACCGGAATGTCTTGCATAAAAACGTATTTCTTTGATTAAATCCTCTTTTCCAACGATAATTCCTCCGATGGTTCGACCTTGCCCATCCATGAATTTGGTTGCGGAATGAATGGAAATATCGGCACCGTATTGGATGGGAGTTTGTAGGTAAGGCGTGCAGAAGCAATTGTCTACATTGAAGATAACATTTTTCTTTTTACAAAGACCACCTAACCATTCCAAGTCAATGATGTCCAAAGCAGGATTGGAAGGGGTTTCAATGAATACCATTTTTGTATTGGCTTTGAATTTGGATTCCCACTCGCTTGGATTGGCTATGTCTGCATAGTCGAAACTGATGCCATATCTGGGTAAGATCTGTGTGAGTATCTGATGGGTAGATCCAAAAACAGATCGCGATGCAATGATATGGTCACCTTGTTTGAGAAGTGCCATGAAACTGGTGAAGATAGCGCTCATGCCGGATGCTGTTGCTACGCCGTCATCTGCTCCTTCCATGCGGCAGACTTTTTCCACGAATTCATTGTTATTGGGATTGGAAAACCGAGTATAGATATTGCCCGGCACCTCATCTGCAAAAAGTGCTCTGGCTTGCTCTGCCGATTCAAATACAAAAGAAGATGTCATGAAAAGAGGAGTCGAGTGCTCTCTGTGTTGAGTTCGCTCTGTTTGGGTTCGAACTGCGTCCGTCTCGAAATGGTGTTTTTGATTGCTGGAATCAGTTGGCATAATTCGAGACTAAAAAGGGAGCATCACAGGGCAAGTTTCTTTCTATAGATAAAATTTAGAATTTATTTCCATTGATGGAAAAGGAAAAATCAATTTCGGCAGTTTTCTCCAACATTTTGGAAACAGAGCAGTATTTACCCAAGGAAAGTTCTATGGCTCGCTTTGCCTTATCCGGTTCTACTTCACCTTGAAATTCATAGTGGATTCTGATTTTCTTGAAAACGGAATAGGTATCCACTTTTTCTTTGTCACCTTCAACGCTCGCATCGAATCCGGTTACATTTTGTTTCTGTTTGGCAAGAATGGAGAGAATATCGATGCCACTGCATCCGGCAACTCCCATTAGGAGGAGTTCTGTGGGTCTTACACCTTTGCCCAAGCCACCGATCTCAGGGCTTGCGTCAATTGAGACTTCATTGCCATCCGGATTTACAGCGACCATATGGAAGGGAGATTCTTTAAGCGTGAGATTGATTTTCATAATTGTTTTTTCGTAACTTAGGTAGTTCAATTATAAAAATTTTCATTTTTTCCGTCAATAGCAATTTGACAAATTATTGGCTCCTCAGAATATGGTATCTAGATATCGATATATGTAGATATCTAGATAAGTTGATGAATACTATTAGTTCCGAGCAAAGAAATGAAAGCCGCCTTTTTCAGGGTCAAAATTCCATTCTAAATGGTTTTAAGGCTATTTCTGAGGAAACACGGATCCGTATTTTGCATATTCTTTCCTATGCTGACTTTTCTGTGAATGAAATTGTTGAAATTCTATCCATGGGTCAATCATCTGTGTCGCGCCATCTGCGAATCATGAGCAATGCCGGACTACTTTCGTTTCACAGGGAAGGTTCTTTGGTCTACTATGGTCTCAGAATTGATACCGATGATTTTTCCCGGGAGCTGACTCAATTGGTACTTTCTTATAAGGAAGATCTTCCCTTTCGAGAAAATGATCAGAGAAATGTGAATCGTCTCTTGGAAAATAGAGAAAAGTTCAGTAGAAATTTCTTCGATGATTTAGGACAAAATTGGGAAGAAGTCCAAGAACAAGTATTGGATCCCAAGATTTACAGAGATAAGATCATGGCGTCATTACCTGAGAGATCCAATCTTGTAATGGATCTGGGATGTGGTCCGGGGAGTTTAATTCCCTATCTACTTTCCAAATCAGAGCAAGTGATAGGATTGGATTCATCACCTAAGATGGTGGAAATTTCCAGAAAAGAATTCCAAGGAAATAATCGTGTTCGGATTCAGGAAGCTCATTTGGAACATCTTCCGATTGAAAATGGAACCGCCGACAGTGTTGTTGCCTCAATGGTTTTACATCATGTTTCTCATCCACCCAAAATGCTCGAAGAAGTCAATCGAGCTTTGAAGTTAGGTGGGACATTTGCCTTGGTGGATTTGGTAAAACACAACCAAGAGTTCATGAGAGAAAAATATGCCGATCTTTGGATGGGATTCGATCCCGATCTATTGCATTCGTGGCTGGAGACTTTCGGATTTGAGTTACTGGAAGAGGAAGAGATTCCTACGCAATCTGTATTCAAAATTTTATTTATAAAAGCAAAAAAAAAGGAGGACATATATGTCCGCAACCGCAACTAAAACACCACTACTACCTCATAAGGTAAAAGATCTATCCCTCGCTGAGTGGGGAAGAAAAGAAATCGAACTAGCCGAACTGGAAATGCCAGGTCTAATGGCAATTCGTAAAGAATATGGAGCATCCAAGCCACTTAAGGGTGCAAGAATCGCAGGGTCACTTCACATGACCATCCAAACAGCTGTTCTCATTGAGACTCTAACGGAATTGGGAGCCGAAATTCGATGGTCATCTTGTAACATCTTTTCAACTCAAGACCATGCCGCCGCAGCCATAGCTCAGACAGGTGTACCTGTATTTGCTTGGAAAGGTGAAACCGAAGAAGAATACTGGTGGTGCATTGACCAAACCATCTATTTTGATGACAAGGGAACCGGTCCAAATATGATCTTGGATGATGGGGGAGACCTTACTCATGTAATGCATACTAAATATCCTGAACTCATGAAAGATGTTAAGGGTATCTCTGAAGAGACTACTACCGGTGTCATGAATCTCATGAAAATGATGAAGAAGGGAGAATTGAAAGTTCCTGCAATCAATGTGAATGACTCGGTAACCAAGTCGAAATTTGACAACCTATACGGTTGCCGTGAATCTCTTGCTGATGGAATCAAAAGAGCAACAGATGTTATGCTTGCCGGAAAGCTTTGTATCGTTTGTGGTTATGGTGATGTTGGTAAGGGTTCTGCTGCAAGTTTGAGAAACTTTGGTGCAAGAGTTGTGATCACTGAAATCGATCCAATCTGTGCTCTCCAAGCATCTATGGAAGGATACCAAGTTCTTCGAGTAGAAGATATCATTGAACAAGCTGATATTGTTGTGACTGCTACAGGTAATGATGATATCATCACAATTGATCATATGAAAATGATGAAAACAGGTGCTATCCTTTGTAACATTGGTCACTTTGATACAGAGATTCAAATGTCTGCTCTTCAAAATGAGCCGGGTGTAACAAAGACTGAAATTAAGCCACAAGTTGACAAATATACTTTCAAAAACGGTAGATTCATTATCGTTCTAGCAGAAGGTAGGTTGGTGAACTTGGGTTGTGCAACAGGTCACCCATCATTCGTGATGTCAGCATCTTTTTCTAACCAGGTATTGGCGCAGATTGAACTCTACAATAACAAATACGAATTGGGAGTTTATAGATTGCCTAAGCATCTAGATGAGAAAGTTGCTGCTTTCCACCTAGAAAATCTGGGAGTGAGATTGACCAAGCTTAACAAGAAACAAGCCGAATATCTTGGTGTAGAAGAGCAAGGTCCTTACAAACCGGAACACTATAGATATTAATCTAAGCACTGAGGGCTAAGTGCTAAGCGCTTATGTCTGAGGTCTAAGAGTTGATTGAGGACAGTTTTTGAAATTTACAAGGAATTTAGAATGATATGGCAGTCGCTGTCCACTGCCCTCTGTCTTCTGTCATAAAATTATGGCGTATGTAGTAACAGAAGTTTGTGTTGATTGCAAATATACCAGTTGTGCGGCAGTTTGTCCGGTAGAAGCTTTTCATGAAGCACCGGGTATACTCTATATAAACGCGGATACATGTATAGATTGCAACGCATGTATGTATGAATGCCCTATTGAGGCGATCTATCCGGACTATGAAGTTCCGGAGAAATATAAAGAATGGATAGGGATCAACGCTACAGAAGCGCCCAAATATCCAACTATCTTGAACTCTAAGGAAGCCCTAAAGGGACCGAAGTGTTCGGATCCAAGCAAATAAATTAGACTCGATTCCGATAGAGGCATGTATCTTTTATTGGAATCTCAAAGGAGCAGTAAATTGAATTTTCCCAAATACACCACACAATCATCCCAAGAAATCCTAAGACTTTTAGAAGAAGAGATCCTGATACTCGATGGAGCCATGGGAACCATGATTCAGAAATATCCTCTCACAGAAGAGGATTTTCGCGGAGAGAGATTTAAAGATCATCCTGCCTCTCTCAAGGGAAACAACGATTTACTCTCTATTACAAGACCTGATATTATAACAGATATTCAATATGAGTTCCTCAAAGCCGGGGCAAATATTATTGAAACCAATACATTTTCGGCGAACAGGATATCCCAAGCCGACTATAAAATGGAAGATCTTTCCGTGGAATTGAACATAGCTTCCGTTGCCTGTGCAAGAGCGGCAATCGAAAGATGTAAGAAAGAAGAGCCCAATCGGCCTATGTTCATAGCGGGAGCCATTGGTCCTACAAATCGTACGGCTTCCATGTCACCGGATGTAAACAATCCCGCCTACCGCGCTACCAGCTTTGATGAATTAGTCGAAATTTACTCCGAGCAAACCAAGGCTTTGATCGAAGCAGGTGTGGATATACTTCTGCCGGAGACAACATTTGATACATTGAATCTCAAGGCAGCAATTGTCGCAATTGAAAATACATTTGATGAAATGGGAGTTAGGCTTCCTGTTTCTCTCTCAGTAACTATCACCGATGCATCGGGTAGAACTCTAAGTGGGCAGACTGCGGAAGCCTTCTACAATTCCATTCGCCATGCAAGGCCACTCAGTGTAGGGATCAATTGTGCACTCGGTGCCGAAGAAATGAAGCCCTATATTGCGGAAATCTCTCGCATAGCAGAATGTTATGTGTCTTGCTACCCCAATGCCGGTCTTCCCAATGCTTTTGGAGGATACGACCAGACTCCGGAAGAATTTGGCAAATGGCTGGGAGTTTTCGCCGAAGAAGGATACCTAAACATCGCCGGTGGATGTTGTGGAACCACGCCCGATCATATTGCGGCGGCGGCAAAACAAGTAAAAAAACACAAACCCAGAAAAAGACCAACCATTGAGCCACTCTGTCGTCTCTCCGGACTCGAACCTCTGAATATAACCAAAGACAAAGGCTTTCTTATGGTAGGGGAAAGAAATAATGTAACCGGTTCTCCCCGATTTAAAAAACTCATTTTGGACAATAAATTCGATGAAGCCGTATCGGTTGCCGTGCAACAAGTAGAGGCTGGGGCAAATATCATCGATATCAATTTCGACGAAGCCCTGTTGGATGGGGAAGCTTCCATGACGCATTTTTTGAATTTAATTGCGGCAGAACCTGATATTTGCAAGGTCCCCTTTATGGTCGACTCTTCCAAATGGTCTGTGATTGAAGCCGGTCTCAAGTGCATACAAGGAAAGCCAATCGTGAATTCTATTTCCTTGAAAGAGGGTGAAGAAAAATTCATTGAACAGGCTAAAAAAGTTCAGAGATACGGTGCGGCTGTAATTGTCATGGCATTCGACGAAGAAGGGCAAGCCGCAACCAAGGACGAAAAAATTCGCATTTGTAAAAGGGCTTATGACCTTTTGGTGGAAAAGGCGAATTTTGATCCCCAAGATATTATATTTGACCCGAACATATTGACCGTTGGAACGGGAATTGAAGAGCATAACAATTATGCTGTGGATTTTATCGAAGCCACTCGCGAGATCAAAAAGATCTGTCCGGGAGCTAAAGTAAGTGGTGGTCTATCGAATATATCTTTTTCTTTTAGAGGAAACAACCCGGTAAGAGAGGCAATGCACTCTGCTTTCTTATACCATGCAATCGATGCGGGTATGGACATGGCAATTGTGAATGCCGGTATGTTAGAAGTCTATGACGAAATCAAGCCAGAACTCAAAGAATTGGTAGAAGATGTCCTCTTGAATCGAAGAGAAGATGCGACCGAGAGATTGATTGACCGTGCCGAGAGTTTCAAAGAAGGCGGAGAGAAGCAAGAGAAGAAGACGGATGAATGGCGAAACGGAACAGTGGAAGAGCGCCTAACGCATTCTCTAGTGAAGGGAATTGATGAATTCGTGGAAATTGATACTGAAGAAGCAAGACAGAAACTGGATAAGCCCTTGGAAGTAATCGAGGGTCCTCTCATGGATGGCATGCGAGTTGTGGGAGATCTATTTGGTGCGGGAAAAATGTTCCTTCCACAAGTAGTGAAGTCTGCTCGTGTAATGAAAAAGGCAGTTGCCTATCTACTTCCCTATATGGAAGAAGAAAAGAAGAAGAACAAGGACACATCTTCGCAACAGAAGTTTTTGATTGCCACGGTAAAGGGAGACGTTCACGATATTGGTAAAAATATCGTAGCTGTAGTTCTTGCCTGTAACAACTATGAAGTGATTGACTTGGGAGTAATGGTTCCTACCGATAAGATTCTATCGGAAGCCAAGAAACACAAGGCGGATATCATTGGGCTCTCAGGGCTAATTACTCCTTCTTTGGATGAGATGGTAGGTGTTGCCGAAGAAATGAAAAAGCAAGGCTTTGAAGTTCCACTGCTCATTGGTGGAGCGACAACCAGCCCGGCACATACGGCTGTAAAAATTGCACCAGCTTATGACCATCCGGTGGTTCATGTCTTGGATGCTTCTCGGGTTGTGAATGTTGTGAGTTCTCTCTTGAGTAAGAAAGAAAAGGTCGGATACTGGGAAGAGCTCCAAAAAGATCAAACCAGAATTAGAGAAAACTATTACAACCGTCAGAACGAAAGAAATCTCATTTCTTGGGAAAATGCGAAAGCCAGAAGAACCAAGATCGACTGGGATAATTACACTCCCTATAAGCCAAGTTTTACGGGGATTAAGACATTTGACAACTATTCACTTGAAGAAATCGCCGAATACATTGACTGGTCTCCCTTCTTTCATACTTGGCAGTTGAAGGGTCGTTACCCGATGATCTTAAAAGATCCGAATATGGGAGAACAAGCAACAAGCCTTTTCAATGATGCAAAAGTCATGCTTAAAGATATACTCGAAAATAAGAGATTTCGTGCTCGTGCCGTAGTTGGCTTCTTCCCTGCAAATGCTGTGGGTGAAGATATCGAAGTCTACACGGATGAATCTCGTTCGGAAGTTTTGAAAACATTTAGATGCTTGAGACAAGAAATGGACAAGCCGAGTGATCAACCCAATTATTCCTTGGTGGATTTTATTGCTCCCAAAGAATCGGGAAAGATTGACTACTTGGGTGGATTCGCTGTTACATCGGGTCATGGTGTGGATGAATTCGCCAAAACATTTGAAGCAAAAAATGATGATTACAATTCCATTCTTGCCAAAGCACTGGGAGATAGACTTGCTGAAGCATTTGCAGAGCTCATGCACAAAAAGATGAGAATCGAATGGGGCTATGGAAAGGATGAAAATCTTTCCAGTGAAGATTTGATTCGGGAAAAATACCAAGGAATTCGACCTGCCGCCGGTTATCCGGCAAGCCCGGATCACACAGAAAAGTTCACTCTATGGGATCTTTTGGATGTGGCTAAAAACACTGGTATGACTCTAACAGAAAATTGTGCCATGTGGCCGGCAAGCTCTGTGAGTGGTTTGTATTTCTCACATCCTCAGTCAAGATACTTCGCCATTGGAAAGATTTCCAAGGATCAGGTAGTGGATTATGCAGAGAGAAAGAATATGGACATTGCCGAAGTTGAAAAATGGTTGGAGCCGTATTTGGAATATGATCGAAAAAGGGAATCTGCTGTAGAGACGGTGGGTGCTTAAATCCAAACATGGATCATAGTCACAACCAAGGCCACAATCATAAGGCAATCTACCGGAAGACATTTTTATCCCATGAGAATTTTGACTTCCACAGTAAGCTAAAAGAGTGGCTGGAGAAATACTGGAGGCTGTCTCCTGAGGAGTCTATCACAGTCCAGGAGTTGGGCTGTGATGATAACTCATGCCCGGTCTACGAAACCATTGTTATGGCATATCTACCGGGGAAGGATACTCCGCGCATCCTAAAACTGGGGAAGGCGAAGCATCTTCTCACCAAACAGGATATTGTATTCTCTGTTGAGAAACAAAAATCTTAAAATTCCCAGTTAATTATCTTGTTAACCAGGAATTTGTTTTTGAGCCAAATTTAGATTTTAGGAAATGGTTTTCCGATGATCACACC
>JAFIGA010000213.1 GCA_020831715.1 Leptospira sp.
TCTCTAAGAGATATTTATACAATTGGAAGACAGAAAAACGAAGTGATTTTACTGTTTCCTCAGCTTCAAACAGCGGAGCTGCTGTTCTCTGGAAAGACAAATGGTTTAACGGGCAGATATATGAAAAAGATCCTGATGGAATAACACGAGGAAGAGCAATATACTACGATGAAAATTTCAATCCAGTTCTGTCCCAAACCAAAGAAGGTTACAGAATTTACCGAGCTGAGTCTTTCTCTGAAGATACCGCATTCATAGAATTCTATAGAGTAGAAGATCCCAAGAGGGAAACCAAAAAAGGGTTTATGGACAGGACAGGCAAGATCCTATTCTACTTCGATGATAAACTGATTACCAATCCACCGCCTTATGTAAGCTCCGGAAGAATTCGCATGTATCATGTGAAATAGATAATCTAATCTAAGATTTCGTAGAACTTTTCAAAGCATCCAAAGATTTTTCCAAAGTACTGACTCGTCCTCTTAGATCCGGCAACTTGCGGTATACAGCAAGACTCTTGGTATATTCTCCAAATGGTTGGAGCGGAGTTCCCGCATACAATCCTGATTCTTTTACATCGTTGGAAACGCCTGGGCGCATCAATAGAACAACGTCATCTGCAATTGTAAGGTGATCTAGTATTCCACATTGACCACTGGTGATCACTCTATTTCCGATTTTAGTTGATCCGGCAACAATGAATCCTGCAGTCAAGGCGCAGTCTTCACCAATCTCTACATTATGTGCGACGTGACATAGGTTGTCAAATTTGGTTCCGCGCTTCACTCTAGTTTCCGAATATGCCGCCCTGTCAATACAACAATTCGCTCCCACATGCACATCATCTTCTAATACAACATAGCCAGTCTGGGGAATTCTATGATAGCGCTTGTCGGCTCCTTGGGCGAATCCAAATCCTTCACTTCCTATTACAGTTCCCGTCTTGATAAAAACTCGATTGCCTAGAATACAGTTGTATCCAATTACAGAATTCGAATAGATGATACAATCATCACCGAGTTTTGCATTGGATTCAATGACCACGCCTGCTTGGATGACACATCTTTCCCCAAAGGAAACATTCTCACCAATCACAACATTGGGACCAATCATACAAGATGCAGGAATTTTTGTACTATCATGAATAATGGCACTTGGGTGGTGATTCCCCCATTCCGATTGGAATAAATTTCTATCTGCATATTTTTGTTTCAAAACAGCATGAGCAACTCCCACATTGGAAGCAAGAAAAATAGCTTCAATGCCCACTGCGCGTACTTCTTCTATCAAATCTTTATTGGTAACCACAGCAGATGGCTTGTTCTCTGTGATGTAAGAAAGAAATTTTTTATTGTCTATAAAAACCAAAGATCCGGATTTACCTGTTTCTACAGGGGATATTTGTTTAATCAAAGAGTCTCCGTCCAGAGACTCCAGTACGCCTGCCGGTTGAAAAATGGAAAAAATATCACTAGCTTTTGTATTCATTTATACTTTTTCTAAATTTCAATCCATTTAGGCAAGTGGAAATATTTTCATTCACTTAAATAAAGCTATTGAATCTATGGTTCTTTGCAAAGATTTTCTTATTTGTGATTCAATAATTTTCCAGTCCATTTCCCACGCAAAGTAGAAGCGCTATTATTATTTCCTGTTTCATTGTCCCAGAAGCTGAAGCCAAATTTTTCTCTCAGGAAAAATGGTCCTGAGTGACCTGTGATCCCTTCTTCTCTGATATAATTGCAGATAACACGAGACCATTTGATAGACCACGGAATATTTGATTTAGCATTACCCGATACCCCTTCCGCTCCTTGAGGAGTTCCACAAGTTGCATGACCTTCCGGAAGATAGGGTGCTTGGTCAGCGGCGTCAGGAACAAAGGTTGCCCCGCAGTGTGCATTACTCGATCCTTGGCACGGTCCATAGGCAGTCCCAACCGTCCCGGGATATTTAGAATCCCATTTGGTAGTGAATCTTCGTTCTTGTCCCCAAAGAGCTCTGGCAAACATACAGTGGTCTTTCTGCACTTTTCGTTCTTCTTCGGTGTAACCAACGAGCGCACGCAGATGGTTGATTGCAATTCTATGCCATTCATCCACTTCTGCTTTCGTTGGATTTCGATTGTCCGCGAAAGGTCTGTTATTGTAGAAAACTTCTCTCCTAACGGTAAAATTTTCCAAGTATTATGTCCATCTTTTTTATAGATTTTTCCATTAAAAACCCCTGTTCAGGGGGTGGTTTGTGGATTAACAGATCCAATCTCGAAGTGGAAATTTTCTAGAAATATATAGAAAGTATATTCCATGGTCGATAATATAATTGATGAGTGAATCTGCAATATTAAGTCGAAGAAAAACAGACCTATATAAAGAGATAATTTACCGAGAGGATGGCTCCAAGGCAATTCATTTCAGTAAATTGGATTCTCTCTCCAGGCAAGCAAGAAATCTAAGTATGCTTGTAGATTCTTCTAGATCCATCATGGCAGAGAGAAATCTCGACATGCTTTTGGAAAAAATATTGGTAGCGGTTACCAATGTAATGGAAGCAGATCGTTCTACACTTTTCCTATTGGATGATGACAAAAAAGAGCTGTGGTCGAGGGTGGCACAAGGAACCCAAGAGATACGTATTAAAATTGGAGAAGGGATCTCAGGATATGTCGTAGATATGGGAGTGATAGTCAATATTCCCGATGCCTATTCCGATCCCAGGTTTAATCCATCCAGTGATCAAAAGACAGGTTATAAAACAAAAACAATTCTTTGTTGCCCTGTTTACAATCCTCAAGGAAAAATTATTGGAGCCATACAAGTATTAAATAAATTGGACGGATCCATCTTCACAGAGGGAGATGAACAGTTGCTAGGAGCCTTTGCCTCTCTTGCCGGAATTTCTCTTGCGAATGCGAAAGCCTATGAAGAGTTACAGCATGAACGAGATCTATTGGAATCTCGTGTGATTGAACGAACCAAGGACTTGGAAGAGTCTCGTAAAAAATCAGATGAATTATTACTGAATATATTACCTGTTCAAGTTGCAGAAGAATTAAAATTACATGGTTACTCCAAGCCAAAGAAATATGAATTGGTCTCTGTTCTATTTACTGACTTGAAGGGTTTCACAAATGTAGCTGAAAATATGGAACCTGAAGAATTGATTGAAGAGTTAGATAGATGCTTTTCCTATTTTGATGGAGTTATCGGAAGATTCAATTTAGAGAAAATCAAAACAATTGGTGATTCCTATATGTGCGCGGGTGGACTCCCCGAGAAAAATCGAACCAATCCTATCGAGTCAGTACTTGCCGCTATTGAAATCCAAAAGTTTATGGAACAGACTAGAGAGATCAAGCGAGAATTAGGTGAGCCGTATTGGGAATTGCGTTTGGGAATCCACACAGGTCCTCTGGTTGCGGGTGTTGCCGGGAATAAAAAATTCGCCTATGATATCTGGGGTGACACTGTGAATACTGCTTCCCGATTGGAGTCTTCGGGTGAAGTGGGGAAGGTAAATATTTCCGGTGTGACTTACCATTTGGTAAAAGATTTTTTCGTCTGCGAATACCGAGGCCAAGTAAAAGCGAAAAATAAAGGTGATATTGATATGTATTTTGTGAATTCCATCCAGCCGGATCTTAGCATAGATGGAAAGGGTGAAGTTCCCAATAAATTATTTATTGAAAAGCTTTCTAAACTATAGAATTCAACTCGGAAATTTTACCTCGGAAATTCCTATTCCAACAACTCCCTAATCGCAGGAAGACTCGTAATTTCGCCTTGGACAACTCGTTCTTCCAAGAGCTTAGCCTTTTCTCGGCGACCAGGTTTGCTATAGAAGTCTTCTTGGATTGCCTCAGCTAAAAATTCCCGAAACCAAAACCGAGTCTGTTCTTTTCGATTTCTCAGGAGAAACCCATTTTCTTTTGTTAGATTAATATATTCATGAATGCGATTCCAGACCTCATCAATGCCTGTGTTTTCTGTGGAAGAACAGGTCGCAACTTTGGGAGTCCAACCGGAGGGAGTAGGAGGAAATAGGTGGAGTGCGGCTTCGTATTCGGATTTTGCCCCGGTCGCCTTGTGATAGTTATCCCCATCTGCTTTGTTGATGGCTATCATGTCAGCCATTTCCATAATCCCTCGCTTGATTCCTTGGAGTTCATCTCCTGCACCGGCAAGCATGAGTAGCAAAAAGAAATCCACCATGGAGTGGACTGCCGTCTCAGATTGTCCCACCCCAACTGTCTCAATAATGATCGTGTCAAATCCTGCCGCCTCACAGAGAAAAATGGATTCACGAGTTTTTCGTGCCACCCCACCGAGTGACCCACCGGCGGGAGAAGGGCGGATATAAGCTTTGGGGTTCACTGAAAGTGTTTCCATTCGAGTTTTGTCACCAAGAATACTCCCGTGAGATCTCTGGCTGGTGGGGTCAATGGCAAGAACGGCAAGCTTGTGGCCTTGTCCGATAATATGTTCCCCAAATGCTTCGATGAAGGTGGATTTACCCACACCGGGAACTCCTGTGATTCCGATACGAACGGAACGTCCGATATGGGGGAGAAGTTGTTCCAGGATTTCTTGGGATAGATCGTGGTGGTCACGACGATTGGATTCAACCAAAGTGATAGCCTTACTCAAAATCAAGCGATCGCCATTTAGAATTCCCTCAACATAGTCCTTCATGGAAAGTTTGGATTTTTTCTTTCGGGAAATCTGACCCAGAAGATCAGGGTTTAATGAACTAACGCCACTGACTCCTGCTTTGACTGAGAGAGCTGATTCTTTCATCTTTTGTAAGGAGGATTTTCCTTGTCGTAGTAGGTTCTAATGACAACATCATCATTGCCAATGGAATGAATGTCGGAACGTATCGAGTTTGCTTCATTATCGAAAGAATCTATGGAAGGTTCTGATTCGGAATAATCTTCTTCATCCTGGATTTTGAGCTTTTTCTTTAATGAATTCCCCTTAAAGATAAGTAAAAATCCAATACTCGCAATCACAAAAACCGCAATCAATCCATCCCAATCTTTAGCCATATCTTGAATATTTTCAGCTTCGAGATAGAATCCAAATAGGGCAAGTCCCATAGTAATGATAAATACAATCCCAACAAGTTGCGATGCCGTTCCAACCAATTTCACTAGACCGGGGTTGGCTATGGACTTAGTATATTTTTTCTTCTTGTAGGCAACTGACCCATCGGGAAGCTCTTCCACAAATTCTCGTGACACAGTAGTCTTCTGGACGGAGTGGATATGTTTCTCATCATGTTCTAATGCTAGGCGAAAGTATTTTCGAACCATCAGTCCATTCGCAATGACGATCATGGGAGAAATAATAATCGTATAGTCATAGTTTAAGAATGTATTGAATAGGCCATGGGATATACTTGCTACCCCCAGTCCTTTCATGAGCATCGTGGATCTGCTCACTCCGCCAAACTTATACATGGCGAGCCAATAGCCCGATATTGCTCCCCAAAATATATGCCCCGGTACAGAAAGAACGGAGCGAAGAATTCCGGTTTCAAATCCATGGTCGAAGACGTAGAATATATTTTCGAATACGGCAAACCCACCACCAACGCAGACTCCATAAACAATTCCATCTGTCACTTCATCGAATGCGGAATCACGAAAAGAATAGAACCGAGTCACGAGCCATTTGCCCAACTCTTCGGTAAAGCCGACAATGAGGATCATATAGACAGCATAGAAAGGTAAAAAGCCGGCAAATCCCTCTTCCGGTATGAAACTTTGGAAGATACCAATTGGAAGAACAGCTGCTGCTCCCCAGAAAAATGATTTTAAAATCACAGCCAGTGGTTCTTTTCTATGCTTGTCCATATTATAATATATGGAGACATAGATTAACCCGGGGATGATGGACAAGGCAAGGAGAATAAATGGATTCTCTAATAAATCAATTTCAGTTTCCAAAGTGTACCATCCTTGCTATTGAATTGCATCTATACTAGAATAAATTCTTATCCAGACTTCTAATTGACTGCCCATGCATTCAGACAAAATATTAGGCGGCAGTTCTTGTCTGTAGAAGAATTTCCAAAATCTTTTTCGCCGCAGTAGAGATCACAGTACCCGGTCCAAATACACCGGCAACTCCTGCCTTGTACAAGAAATCATAATCCTGAGAAGGAATCACTCCACCCACAATCACCATGACATCATCGGCACCGAGTTTCCTCAGCTCTTCAATTACTTGAGGAACCAATGTCTTGTGACCTGCCGCAAGAGAGGAAACGCCCAATATATGAACATCATTTTCCACTGCTTGTTTAGCAACTTCGGCTGGAGTCTGGAACAATGGCCCAATATCCACATCGAATCCCAAGTCGGCAAAACTCGTAGATATCACCTTCGCTCCACGATCGTGACCGTCTTGACCCATCTTTGCAACCATGATTCGAGGTCGTCTTCCTTCCACAACGGCGAATTCGTCAGCAAGCCTTCTTGCTTCTTTAAAACTGGAATCTTCCGAAATCTCGGAAGAATAAACTCCTGAAATTGAACGTATCACAGCCTTATACCTCCCGAACACTTTTTCCATAGCATAAGAGATTTCACCCAGAGAAGCACGCTTCCTTGCCGCATCCACTGCAAGTTCCAAAAGATTTCCTTCACCGGTTTCCGCTGCCTTGGTAATAGCATTTAATGCAGATTCTACGGCAGAAGAGTCTCTTTCTGCTTTTAATTTTGCCAATCTTTCCAACTGAGCATTTCTTACGGCAGTATTGTCAATATCCAGAATATCAATGGGGTCTTCCTTTTCCAAACGGAATCGGTTCACTCCCACGATCACGTCTTTACCGGAGTCGATGCGAGCTTGCTTACGAGCCGCCGCTTCCTCGATTCGCATCTTGGGAATTCCGGTTTCAATCGCTTTTGCCATACCGCCTAACTTCTCTACTTCTTCAATGAGAGCCCATGCCTTGTGTGCTATTTCATGGGTCAACTTTTCGACATAATAAGAGCCTGCCCATGGATCTACTACCTTGGTGATATGGGTTTCTTCCTGGAGAAAGATCTGAGTATTTCGTGCAATTCGTGCGCTAAAATCGGTGGGTAGGGCAATCGCCTCATCCAATGCATTGGTGTGAAGAGACTGAGTGTGACCCATTGCCGCCGCCATTGCCTCGATGCAAGTTCTACCCACATTATTGAATGGATCTTGTTCGGTGAGTGACCATCCCGATGTTTGGCAATGGGTTCTAAGTGCCATGGACTTTTGATTCTTTGGGTTGAAGTCTTTTACAATTTTTGCCCAGAGAAGTCTTGCTGCACGCATCTTGGCAATCTCCATAAAATGGTTCATACCAATTGCCCAGAAAAATGATAGTCTCGGTGCGAATGCATCCACATCCAAACCGGATTCAATCCCTGTTCGGAGATACTCCAGACCATCGGCAAGCGTATAGGCTAACTCAAGATCTGCGGTAGCTCCTGCTTCCTGCATATGGTAGCCGGAGATTGATATGGAATTGAACTTAGGCATGAAACGAGATGTGTAGGAAAAAATATCCGCAATGATTTTTATGGAATGCTTGGGCGGATA
>JAFIGA010000220.1 GCA_020831715.1 Leptospira sp.
ACTCGTTATTTTTATCAATGTACTCCAAAGCTAAAACATGTGCTGAGGCGAGGTCACTTACATGAATATAATCTCGAATACAGGTTCCATCCGCAGTGTCATAGTCTCCACCATAAATCTGAAGTGTTTCTCTCTCGCCCACTGCTACTTCCATAATAATGGGAAGGAGATTAGCCGGGGTTTTTTCCAATCCCAATATTCTTCCGGCAACGTCATAACCTGCTGCATTGAAGTATCTAAGTGCGGCAAATTTTAAATTTTTCAACTTATCATACCAGATTAAATTTTCTTCTATGCAAAGCTTCGTATAACCATAGTAATTTTCCGGTGATTTTGGATGATTCTCATCTACCGGGAGATATTGAGGGGCACCGTAAACCGCGGCAGAAGAAGAAAAAATAAAATTTTTACAATTGTTTTCCACCATTGCTGTAATAAGGTTAAATGTGCCATTTAGGTTATTTAAGGTATACTTTTCAGGATGAGTCATGGACTCACCGGCGGCTTTCCATGCGGCAAAATGAAAGACGGCAAAGATATCTTCCGAAAATACTTTTTCCAACACAATGGGATCTTGGATTTCACCTTGGATAAATTCGTTTTGAGGAAATAAATTCTTTTGATTGCCCTTGGACATATCGTCCACAACCAAAACTTTGTAACCCAATCGATTCAGTTCCAATACAATATGAGAACCAATATAACCGGCACCACCTGTTACTAATACTTTTTTATTCTTCATCAGAACTTGCCTTACCGGATCCGATTTTTCTATGATCGGAAACTCCGCGTTTAGAATTTTCGAAAAATGAAATTATTTTTTTTACTTCTTCCAATGGAGAACTTTCTTCTTTTAACTTGGCAATTGCTTGCTTGGTATTCATTCCACGATGATAGATAGTTTTATAGGTTGCTTTGATCGCATTACGAATATCAGGACTAAATCCGGCTCTTTTTAAACCAATCGAATTCAAGCTGATAACTTCTGCCGGGTTTCCATCGATCGTAACATAAGGAGGAACATCTTTTACGATTTTCGAACAACCACCCAATATACAATTGTCTCCGACAGTTGCAAATTGATGAATTGCCACCAGCCCCGATATAAAAACATTATTTCCAATTGTAACATGTCCCGCAATGATTGAGTTCTGAACTACAATTATATTATTACCGAAATTGCAATCATGAGCAATATGGATATTTCCCATCAAGTAATTATTATTTCCTATTCTGGTTCCACCGTCGACTTTGGTTCCTCTATGAAAGATACAACCTTCCCTGATTAGGTTTCCGTCACCGATTATGAGTTTAGTTTTGGTCTTTGGGTCAAAACTCAGATCTTGTGGAATCCCTCCTAGGGATGCACCATGAAAGATATGATTGTTTTTTCCTATTGTGGTGCCGGAATGAACCACTACATTTGAATCAATCTTAGTATTTTCACCTATTTCTGTATCTTCTTCAATGATACAAAATGGACCGATGATAGCTGTTTCGTGAACTTTTGCCTGGGGATGAACGATTGCTGAGGGATGTATACTCATATAGAAAAGGAGAAAATTAGAGCTGGGAATTGGCAATGATTTTTCCCATTTTTTATTTGTAATTTCAGGACATACAAAAATAATAATCTAAGAGGGAACCTAATTTGCAAGTAGATTGGACAAGAATAGAAGCTCTAATTGATGGAGATGATCCGAGTGATCTAGAATGGATCAAGGACATGATTCGCACACTTTATGAAAATATGGAAATTAGAATTTCTAATATCAATCAATATTGTGACTCTGAAAATGGGGAAAATCTGAAATCGGAGTTGCATCAAATAAAAGGAGTCGCGGCGAATTTCGGTCTTATGGATTTGTACAATGCTGTGATTTCTGCCGAATTAAAAATTAAAGAAAATGATATTACAATCGCAATTCAACTTTCAAAAAAGGTGCCCGGTATTTGGGAGGAAACAAAAAAAGAATTAAAAACGAAATATCCATGAAATTAAAAGCATTAGCAGAACTACTTGAATAGAATTTTCCGAACTGGCAGAAAGGCATATCGGATAAGGCATCCATTCATGAAACGGCAATTGTGGTACATTTAACAGTAAAAACAGGTAGCATCGTGAAGGATCTAACGGGAGTAACTAAAGACACTGAAGAAGGTGGTATGTTTTTCGCTACTTCGGTATTTCGGCAAGACCTGCGACTGAGATGCTACGAATAGCAGCTGTATTGGATGAGTTACCGGAACTAATAAAAATAGTAAAGAAATTAGAAGAGAAGTAATACCCAAGATATTCATTGAAAATCATTTATTAATCTGTTGCAAACAACATAGGTTGATTCTCTGCTTCTTCTTCGCGTTCTAAATTTCCAATTGATATTCCCAATAGACGGATGGATTTATCTGCTTCCCAACCGGAGTAAAATAATTCACAACTTATTTCACTTATCTCGTCTTCATTTTCAATCCAATGTGAAAAGGTTCGGCTAATTGTTTTAACAGTAAAATCAGAATATTTCAATTTTACAGTCAATGTTCGTCCACGAATTTCATTTTTTTCCATTCGAAGAAATAATCCACTAGCCAACTTGTTCAATTCTTTTTCCAAAAAATCCGCATCTTGAGAATCAATCGAAAAAGTATCTTCAATTCCCAGAGATTTTCTCTCTCGGTAAGAATTGACTTCCCTGTTATCAATTCCTCTAACAATATTATAATAAAATTTTCCGGTTTTTCCAAAATATTTTTCCAATTCCCAGAGATTCATTTTTTTTAGATCTTTACCATTCTTAATTCCCAAATGAATCATTTTTTTTTCGGTAACCTTCCCTATTCCATGAAATTTACCAATTGGCAATTCATCTAAAAATTCTTCTGCTTGTTCGGGACGAATAACAAACAAACCATCCGGTTTTTTCCAATCACTGGCAATTTTCGCAAGAAACTTATTGTAAGATACCCCACATGAAATTGTTAATTCTGTTTCTTTTTTTACTCTAATTTTTATTGCTTTGGCAATTTCCGTAGCGAATGGTTCTGATATTTTATTTTCAGTAACATCCAAATAAGCTTCATCTAGAGACAATGGTTCAATCAAGTCGGTAAATTCTGAAAATATTTCATGAATTTGGATAGAGGCTTCTTTGTATAATGAAAAATTAGGATATATGAAAATTGCAGAAGGACATAAACGTTTAGCCATAGAACAAGGTATTGCAGACCTCACGCCATATTTTCTTGCCTCATAGCTTGCAGCACAAACTACTCCCCTGGATTCCGGAGATCCTCCTACAACAATGGGCTTCCCTCTAAGTGAAGGATTTTCTCTAATTTCTACCGATGCATAGAAAGCATCCATGTCAGCATGGATTATTTTTCTCATATAATTACTTGTTCAATAAAAATATTACCCCATCATAAATCAAGTAAAATAAATTATAGGTTTTTACAAATAATACTTTCACTATGGCATAATGATACGACTGGAAATTCTTGGAAAAACCGGACCTTGAGTATAAACTGTTTCGATGTATTCATGAATAGACTGAGCATCATCACCTAGATTAATTGCTTCCAAAAAAACAGAGCCATCATTATTCCCCGGAAATACAGGGCTGAAAGCAGGATTGGAATCCCCTCCTCTTTGCTGAAATTCATCAACTCCGATTGTAATGAAACGACATGCAGCAGAATTGGAAAAATTGATTCCATTCACAACACAATTCTCTCCGGGCAATCGATTCCAGCCGGGAACACCGGCTTGACCATCCGGATTAGTATTGATATTACCGGTAGGATTGCTATATAATATAATACCATTAAAAATAATTTTCACAACACGAGAACCCGGATTGGTAAATGTTATATTTCCATCACCACTGGTTCCTGATACTGAGGCGGCAGTAGCCGTTGGATTCACTTCTATACTCATCCTATTACTCAAATGTAAAAATCTACCACTCCCTCCCGGACTACCGGTAAGCCAACAATTACCCGTCTGTGGACCATCGATATCTAAATTATCCGTATTTCTATCACCTATATTATTCAAAACATTATTGGACATCTCCATAGCTTGCTTAAATCTATAAGCTCTAATTCTAACCCTAGTCAATTGGTTGGCAAAAATAATAAACTGTTTAAACAAGGTAACAGTGGGGATTGTTCCTTTAGGAATAACGTTTACACCTTCACTGTCCCGAAGTGCACCTCCACCCATCAAACCAATATCAGAATTTGTTTTCCATGCGTATGCGTTAGCTGCAAGATTTCCCATCCGAGTTTCGCAACCCCTCGACCATTGTCTATTGTTTATTCTGAGATCCAAACCAATACTTCCGGGAGCTCCTTCATCCAAATCTCCCAATAGGGAGGCAAGAGCTATAGGATTCAATTCATCTCTAGCTTGGATGCAATTAAAAAGAAAAAATATAATTATAACAGCTATGAAATGTGATATATTAAAAATAAATTTCATTGTATACTCCTTTGATATTTCACAGAATCTATGATAAAAAAAATCATCTTAAAAACACCGTAGCCTTTATTTCTATATATCTTCCCCATATCCAACCGGAAGGGATAGATCTATTCATATAAGAGGTTGCCGCAATATTGGCATCTTCACTCAATCGGAAATCATTCAGATTAAAAGCTGTCAACCTTATCTCCATATTGGAAAAAAGTTCTTCGGTTGTAGCAATTGACATATTCCATATATGATATTGAGGCAATTGAAAAGAACGATCCAATGATCGTTCAAATGCATACCTCGTGTTAGACTCTCGTATGGAAGAAATCCAAACAGATTGATTCATGATAATATATTTGGTGATTTCAAAATTAGCTCCTAAATTTGCTCGTCCCTGGGGAACGTCGGTTAGAAAGCTTCGGTTGTCTCGATCGGTAAAAGGAGGATAACCTCCGTAATCTATGGATTGAAACCAGGACATATTCGCAAAAAAATAATTTCTGGTAGAAAAATTCAAACGCGTTTCAAATTCTCCACCCAATACTGTAATTCCTCTAAGATTGGTAAATTGGTCTGTTTCACCCGGAAAAGTAGAACTTGTATTTAGACCGACAATATTATTTTCAATGCGATTGTAGTATCCATTTATTAGAAATGTAAGAGGACGATATGGAGTATTATACTCCATCCCTATTTCAAAAGTTTGGATTTTTTCCGGTTCCAATTCTTCATTACCAAAAACTCCACCAATTTGATTCAACTGAGTTCTGTCATACAATTCCTGAAAAGTAGGAGCTCTAAAAGCAGTTCCATATAAAATTTTAAATATCAATGTTCCATACTCTGTATCTTGCATCGGCAAGAGAACGATACCTCCTTTTGGATTGATTGTTTCTCCAAAATCAGAATATCTATCTCGCCTAACTCCTGCAGTAATAGAAAGCCATTTATACGGATCCCAGATCATCTGAATAAACTCGGCTTGAATGCGCCTTTCTGCATTCTGGTCTTTATCTTCACCATCATAGTCATATGGGACTTGTTTTAGGGTATTTAGATCTCTTTCAATATAATTCTGCGTTATTGCAAAATCAGTTACACGTAATTTTTCATACTGTCCCCCAACCATAAACAATAGATTTTTAGTTGGATTGTATTGACCGATTGCCTCAGCTCCCCATGTATCGTATCGATATTCAATGTCTTTTCTGGGAGAGGTAAATAAATGATTGAGTCGATCCGATCTCTGAACCTGAATACTATCACTCCTATTGTAGCGATCTCCGTATATTCTCGCAGAAAAAGAAAGTTGGTCTGTCACTTCAATCCTTTCTGAACCCATATTAAAATTAAAAAAAGAAAAATCCAGTTGCGAATCAGGTGTTAATTCATTTATCTCGCCGACATGCGGCCCCCTACTCTCAGTAATTGCTTTTCCACTAATATAGAATAAATCCTTATTGTAAATTTTAGCAAAAACATTATTTTGCCGTTTAAAATCATTGGTTGTATTATAACTTGCCAAAGGAAGCGGTAATATTGTTGATCCACGGCATCTATTTGTCTCATCTTCCCATGCTCCCGGTGTGCATGTTACATCATGGGGAACTTGTATCTCAGGTCTTCTGGATTGATATTGACCTGCATAAATCTGTGCTCTCCAATCACCGGCAATTTCTTGATTGGTATAAACAGATGGCTCGATGGTATTTTCTGAGCCACCACGAATGCCCATCTCCGTATAACCATCTTTTGATTCTTGGTTTCGAGTGATCACGTTGATAACTCCGACAAACGCATTCGTTCCATGAACAGAGGAACCGGGACCACGAATAATTTCCACCTTTTCTATTGCATCGGATCTAAGATCCAAAAATGTTGAACCATCGTAAAAATTATTCATTCTATGTCCGTCTATTAATAATAAAACTCCCGACTTAGAACGAATTCCGCGAAATGATACTTTATAAAAACCAAATTGATCATAAAAAACTTCAACCCCCGGAACTGATTTTAATATATCCGCCAGATTCCTAGCTCCTGTATCCCGAATTTTCTGTCGATTGAAAACCGTAACGATAGCAGAAGTCCTTCGAGCAGAATCTTGTCCATCAACTCTTCTTGAAACAATAGAAATACTATCTTCATCACTCAGCAATTGGAATATTTCTTTGGATTCATCCTCAATGGATTTCTCCGGAAGAACAATGCTTTCCCTCTGCACCACCGGTGATTGAGAGACATGATCCATTATATTTTGATAACGTTCTGTTTTTTTAGGATTGGAACGAATGGAATTTATCATTCTTTTAGTAAATTTTTCAACCGATACGGACTCATCTTCTTGAACATCCAAATTTTCAATTTCGATACCTTCCAAAAGATTACCGATATCTGATGTATATGACTGTCCATCGATAATCATTTTAGTCGAAGGATCGTATATTTGCCCATAAAAATAAGTTGCTTGTCCTTCGACTTTAGAATATTGGATTTCAATATGGTGCGAACATTTTCGATTATTCAAATCTTCCAACCTCGAAGCTCGCTCCGACATAGTCAATACATCAATGCTATAATTTGATGATTTAAGACTGGATTCCAATGTATTCTGAATGAGATCTTCTAATCTTCTATCCGAAATTCCGTTAGCGATAGGTTTGGATATGCATACCGATTTTGATAGATTGCTTTGTGCTACCAGAATAGGACTGCCTAGCAGAAAAACCAGAATAGATAACAATCCTAAAAAATACATGAATTATATATTTAATATATTGATTCAAATTTTCAAACTATTTTTTTATAAATTCAATTTATTTTTGGTTTCTTCGAAGAATTTGCCTAATTTCTCCAACCCCCATCAGAAACGAGGATGAAAAATATAGGATCATTGCAGGTACCATGCCTAATAATAAAATTAGCCTTGAAGAATTGGCATGACCGAGACCAATATTGCCAAAAAATAGGAGTTCTTCTTCATAAAAGTAGATTCCAATAAGATAGGTCCATGATCCCAAAATTATAAATGGGAATACCATTTTAAAAACTTTTTGAATATTCTCTAAAATAGGAATTTTCACACCATGTCTTCTAAGAAGAATCGACATCACAGAAAAAGAAACACAAGATGCAAAAGCCGATGCCAATGCAATACTGCCCTGCTTTAAAATATCCATAAGAGAAATGGCAATTATTATACTCAGAAAAAATGATATGGCTTGGGTTTTTAAGGGAGT
>JAFIGA010000221.1 GCA_020831715.1 Leptospira sp.
AACAACCCTACAGCAAAGATAGCTATAACAAAAGGAATTAAGATCACATATTCCCTAAAATCCAAATCACGCGGAGGATTATCCACTGAGTCTTTAGCCGGTCCGAATAGAAAACTTTTCGTAAATCTTAAAAGATAAAGAGAAGCCCAGATAACACCTGTTGCCGCAATTCCTCCCAATAGCCAATCCGCCTTAATAGAACCCAGTAGGATGAGTAGTTCTCCAACAAATCCATTGGTTCCGGGTAGACCCACAGAAGATAGCATGGCAATCACGAAAAATATGGAAAAGATAGGCATAGTCTTCGCCACACCACCCATATCCTCAATCATCCGCTTGTGAGTTCTGTCATGATAGATCCCCAAAAGAATAAAAAGCATACCGGTTGATACTCCATGGGAAATCAATTGAAGCATTCCACCTGCTACCCCAATTTCGGTAAAGCTCATAAGTCCCAAAAGTGTAAAGCCCAAGTGAGAAAGAGAGGAATAAGCAATGAGTCGCTTACTGTCTTTTTGAGACATTGCCGCCCAAGCTCCCCATAAAATTCCGATTACTGCAAGAATGGAAAAGATATCTCTGAATTCCAAGCTCATAGTTGGAAAAAACGGAATCAGAAAGCGAATGAATCCAAATACACCTAACTTAAGCAATACTCCAGCCAAGTCAACAGAACCTACAGTGGGGGCTTCGGAGTGTACATCCGGCATCCATGTATGCAGGGGAAAAATAGGAATCTTAATGGCAAAGGCAAGTGCAAACGAACAAAAGACAAATAGTTTGAGACCCGGTGTATAGGGATCCAATGTAAAAACAGAAAGAGCTTCAATGGAAGTTGTTCCCGTCTTGTAGTAAAGAATCAAAATTCCGGCAAGCATAAGGAGTGAACCTGCCATAGAGAAAACTAAGTATTTGACAGCCGCACGAATACGATTTGCCGATCCCCAAATTCCCACCATCAATGCCATTGGAATAACCATCAACTCCCAGAATACATAGAATTGAACCAAATTCAGCGAACTAAAAATCCCCAACACTGCTGTCTCCAGAAGCAGGAGAAAGAAGTGGAATTCTTTGATTCTTTTGGTAATATTTTTCCAAGTTGTAAGGGAGGACAAAAAGAACAAAAATGAGGTCAAGAAAAAGAGCAGTAAGCCCACACCATCTAGACCGACCATGTAATCCACACTGAGCTTGCCGGATACGATGAGATCGGGAATCCAATGAACAAATTGAAATCCGGATTCATTGCTATCAAAACTTAAAAACAAACCCGCTGATAATACAGTAGTGAGAGCACTGGTTACAGTAGAAAGCCAGATGATGCTTGAATTTCTTTTCAATGCCAAGATAATAAGAGCACTGAAGAGAGGGAGAAAAATGATGATTGATAAAAAATATTCCGGCATCGATTATACTCCCTTCACTATGACATATGCCATTATTGCGATCGTTCCCAAGACTATATAGAGTGCATAGTCTCCGACAAATCCTGTCTGAACCCTACGAAGTGCTCCGGCAAATGTTCCAAATCCAAAACCTATAATCAAGAAGAATCGATCTATGACCTTTTTATCCAAGGTTTCCGAAACAAAATTACTCAATGCTTTATATCCTCTAACAAACACAGCATCATAGAATTCATCTATATAGTATTTATCAGCAAGAACTCTAGTGAATCCTTTACGATCTGTTTCGTTCAAAATTTTGCCACCTAAAAGTCTATAGGCAAATATTAGTCCTATAATAGCCAAACCGACTGAAATTGCCGCAAGGATTGCCTCTGTGCTATGTGACAGTATTGTCAATTCCTGATTGGGGTTCCACTGTGCTTGCAAGGCAAAGCCGGGTTCCAACACAGGTTGGAAGTATTGTTGCAATAAATCGATGCTTCCTGCATAAAATGGAGTTTGTAAAAATCCCATCACAGCAGCTCCCACGGCAAGAAGAACCAATGGTAAAGTCATAGTCCATGGTGATTCGTGCAGATGTGATTTTGCTTCCTTCGACAATCTCTCTTCGCCCATGAATGTTAAAAAGAACAATCGAAACATATAGAACGATGTTAAAAGTGCAGTAAGTATTCCAATTCCCCAAAGAACTTCTCCGTTATTTCCATAGGCAAAAGCTTTCTCCAAGATGAGATCTTTAGAAAAGAATCCACTGAAAGGAGGAAGACCACTGATAGCAATGGTTCCTATGGCAAATGTAAGAAAAGTAATCTTCATATACTTTCCCACTCCACCCATATTCTGAATATCTTGTTCATGATGCAGTCCGTATATTACAGAACCCGCACCCAAAAATAGCAATGCTTTAAAGAATGCATGTGTCATAAGATGAAACAAGCCACCCACATAGGCTCCCACACCCATGGCAAGAAACATATATCCTAACTGGGATACTGTGGAATAGGCAAGAACCTTCTTGATATCATTTTGAAAAATAGCAATGCTTGCCGCCATAAGAGCTGTCAGTCCACCTGTCCAGGCAATGATGAGAGAGGCGAGTTCCGCATTTAAGAACACAATGTTCATACGAGCGATAAGAAATATACCGGCGGTAACCATAGTTGCGGCATGGATGAGAGCCGACACAGGTGTGGGTCCTGCCATTGCATCAGGAAGCCAAACGAAAAGCGGAATCTGTGCAGACTTACCAATTGCGGCTATAAAGAAGAAAATAGCAACCCAGTTCACAACGGATTGAAAGGCATCAATTCCGGGAAGCAAAGCAACAATTTCAACATACTTCAGTGTTCCGGTAAACCAATAGACCAAAGCCATAGCAATGATAAAACCAAAGTCACCAATTCGATTCACAACAAATGCCTTCATTCCGGCATCGGCGGCTGATTTCTTTTCATACTCGAATCCAATCAATAGATAGGAGCAGAGACCTACCCCTTCCCAACCGAGAAAGGTAAGAACCAAGTTATCAGATAACACAAGATTGAGCATGGAAAATATAAAAAGGTTTAGATAAGCAAAAAATCTGTTGAAGCCGACTTCCAATTTCATATAGCCAATGCTATAAAGGTGAATTAACGTTCCGATACCTGTAATAATCAAAGTCATATAGAGAGAAAGTTGATCAACTTGGTAGCCAAAATCCACCTTAAAACTTCCAATCTGAATCCAAGGCAGAATGGTGAACAAATAAGGATCTGTTCTTTCCATAGGATTGAATTCCAAGAAAGCGCCCAAGGTAATCAAAAAAGGCAAGAACACCATAAGCGTACCGATGGTTCCACTTACTCTTGGAGTGATCTTACGAAACAACAAACCATTGTGGAGAAAGCCAAGAAGCGGAAGCAGGATTACTAAATAAAAAAGGTCTAACATCTTCTATCCTTTCAAGAGATTGATCTCATCCACATTGGATGTTTTCTTTTGTTGAAAAATGGCAACCACAATGGCAAGTCCAATTGCCGCCTCTGCCGCCGCCAATGCCATAACGAAGAATACAACCACCTCACCGGTGATTGTTCCCATAACCTTGGAAAATGATACAAATACCAAATTCACAGAATTCAAAATTAACTCTACGCTCATAAAAATTAAAACTGCATTTCTTCGAGTAAGTACACCCGCAACACCAATTGAAAATAGTGTACCGGCAAGCAATAGCAAATGATTCAGAGGAATTCCCGAAACAAATTGATCCATCAGACAACCTCCTTTTTCTTCGCTAATATAACTGCACCAATCACGGCGACTAAAAGCAGAATTGCTATCATTTCAAAAGGCAAAAGATACTCTATAAAAGTATGAGCACCTACTACAGCAACATTTCCTGTAACAGTTTGATCCTTTGCAATTTCATAAACGTATTCGCCTGTTACAGAATCCACGCCCTTGGTTGGAACTTTAGAATGGGGAACACCAATACTCACTCCCATGGATATCAGCAAAAGAAGCAGACCCACCGTAAGAAAAAGAGCAATTTTCTTGGGCGGGTTGTCCCATAATTTGGAGATATTTTCAGTTTTAAGGGAAAGTAGCATTAAAACAAAAACAACCAATACCATAATGGCACCGGCATAAACCAAAACCTGCATAGTCGCGATGAATATGGCTCCGATGGTTGCGTAAATTGCCGCCAAAGAAAAAAATGTAAGCACTAAAAGTACGGCAGCAGAAATCGGATTCCGGTGTAAAACGACTCCCAAAGCAGAAGCAACAGTCACACCTGCAAAAAAATAAAACAAAAAGCTTTGTAAAGAATCAAAATCCAACATTATTTAAATAACCGCCACCATGTATCTTTTATAAACATTATATAAGCACCGGCAAAGAACACATTGAACAAGGACCATGGAATCAGTTTTTTCCATCCCAAATTCATAAGTTGATCATAGCGAAATCTCGGAAGACTCCATCTTACCCATATAAAGAAAAATGCGAAGAACAAAACCTTACCCAAATAAAATGCCACTCCTAAAAGTGGTTGGTAGGCTGAACCTTCCATGATACCAAACGGTACATTGTATCCACCAAAGAAAAGCAAAGCCGTAATCATGCTCATGGTAATCATGTTCATGTATTCAGCAAGAAAAAATAAGGCAAATTTAAAAGCCCCATACTCCGTATGAAAACCAACTACCAACTCAGATTCGGCTTCGGCAAGGTCAAATGGGAGCCTGTTCGTCTCGGCAAAGATTGCTACCAAAAAGATAAAAAATCCAATGAAACCGGGAGGTGTGAATATATTCCAAAGACCTACTTGCATATCATTGATATCGGTAAGGCGGAGTGACCCTGACAATACTGCAATCGCAACCAAGGAAAGACCTAGTGGTAGCTCGTAGCTTATCATCTGAGCTGTGGAACGAATTCCACCCATAAGAGAATATTTATTATTACTGGACCAACCCGCAATCATGATTCCATAAACTGCAAGACCGGAAATCGCCATAACAAAAAGAATACCTGTGTCAGGATTGGCAATCAGTAGATCTATTGTTTTGGATCCTACCAATTCATGCATAAACTCAGGTAGCGGGATGGTTCCACCCAAAGGCACAACCGCCCAAAGTAGTATGGCACAAGTCATTGAAATGGTGGGTGCAATCAGATACATCCCTTTCGATACTTGAGAAGGAATAATTTCTTCTTTGGTTAGAAATTTTATTCCATCAGCAAGAGGTTGGAAAATACCAAAGGGACCGGCTCGATTGGGTCCGGGTCTATCTTGAATGAATCCGGCAAATTTTCTTTCGGCAAGTGTATAGTAAGCACAACCTGTTAAAATAATAAAAAAGAAGGTAAGAAGTTTACCCAACCAAACTAATAATATACTCCACTCCATATTCTTAAGCGGGGATACCCACACTCTCCTCTTTTTGTATCTGAAATCTAGATGTAAAGTCAGAAGTGAATTTCTGAATTGCAGGTCGCACTGCCATTACACAAGCATCGGAAAGAGGACAGATTGTAGTCCCACCCTCCATATTTCTGGAAAGAGAAAGAATGAGATCCAAGTCTTTCTGACTTCCCTTGCCACTTCGAATTTTACCCAATAGATCTTTCACCCAATGAGTTCCCTCTCTACAAGGAGTACACTGACCACAAGATTCATGTGCATAAAAAGAGGCAAGTCGGTAGGTCGTCTCAACCAGATCGGCATCTTCACTTAACACAATAACGGCACCACTGCCCAGCATACTCTTGAGTCCGGCAATGGATTCAAAATCCATATTGGCAACGGCAACTTCTTCCGCATTCAAGATAGGAGCCGAAGATCCTCCGGGAATTACTGCCTTGAGTTTTTTCCCATCCTTAATGCCCTGGCATTGAACGTTGATTAATTCCATTAAGGGAGTTCCCAATTCTATTTCATAAACTCCGGGACGGTTCACATGACCGCTCACAGAAAAAACTCTGGTTCCGGGGGATTTTTCTGTTCCTATCTTTTTGTATTCCAGACCACCCATCTCGATTATGTGAGGAACATTGCAAAATGTCTCCACGTTATTTACAACGGTAGGACAATCATACAATCCCTGAACTGCTGGAAATGGAGGTTTTAGTCTTGGATGACCACGTCTGCCTTCCAATGAATTGATGAGAGCGGATTCTTCACCGCAGATATAAGCACCTGCTCCTGTATAAACGGCAAGATCAAAATCAAATCCTGATCCCAGAATATTTTTTCCCAACAAACCTGCTTTATATGCTTCGTCTACTGCATAAGACACTATATTAATGCCTTTATTAAATTCCCCTCTAATA
>JAFIGA010000224.1 GCA_020831715.1 Leptospira sp.
GCTCAACTCAAGGAGAATGGGATTATATAGAAAGTGGATTCTTCTAGGAATAATAAAGAGAGAGATCGGCTACGTATGCAACAAAATGAACTATCGAAACCGACCAGAGAAGACAGTGAATCTGTGTAGGGCGGTCTATGAAAGTTTGTGAGGTTTTTTGGTAATCTAGCCTCAAATATAATCCTCTCACCTAAATCCAATCCATGATAATGGCAATGTGGATTTTCCCACCTGTCTTGCACCCATGACCAATCTGCGATACGATTGCGAATTGGTCAAGAGTCAATATATGCCATCTTAGCCAAAACCAACTCAGGCTCAGGCTCAAAAATTGCATATTCAGATATATTTTAGGAATTTTCTAAATCTTGGGGAAAGGGTTCCCTAAAATCAATCCATCTGCTTCTTTAATGTTTCTACAGGATACTAAAGGAGTAAGAGGTGCAAGAACCAACCAAAAAACGATATTTTCTATATCATTTACACAATCATCCACATCAGATTCGGTAAGTGACAGCGATTTTGTCCCTTTTATTAATTACCCTACTTAACATTCATAAATCATGCAATCTTTTTTTCTTTAATCTGATGAAATTTATCAGCATTTAATATTACTATGCTAGGTGAATCCCATTTTCTAATTTTCTTAGACCATCTATTTGGGCATTTTAGTTTTGCTAAGCGATAGGTTTCTCTTCTTTCCTCAAGCTTTGCTACATCCTTTCCAGTTCTTCTATCATTAGGTGCAATAAATCCTATACTTGAATGAAGATGTTCATTATTATACCATTTCACAAATTTATTTATCCAAGCAAGAGCATGTTGAATATTCTTAAATTTTGAGGGATAGGAACGATAGTATTTTAATGTTTTGAATAAGGATTCAGAAAATGGATTATCATCAGAAACACCTGGTCTAGAATAGCTTGAAATTCCCCATCGGTTTAGTTCGGTTACAAACTCACTAGAAATCATAGGAGAACCATTGTCCTGATGAATGACTAAACTTTTAGGTTTAACATTTTGCGTTAGGCAAGTTTTTCTAAGAAAGTCCGCAGCATAGATGCCACACTCTTTTTCATGTATGCACCAACCAACTATTGATCTATCCCAAATATCCATAATTAGATATAGATACAAATATTCACCTCGTATCGTGGTAAGAAGATAGGATATATCCCAAGTCCATACTTGGTTGGATCCTGTAGCAATAAACTCTGAGGGCTTTTGCCTCATTGGAGCTTTGCTTTTTGATCTATGGGTAAGAAGACCGAAACGCTTCATAATCCTGTAGATAGAGCGTTCTGAGGCTATATAACGACCCTTTTCAGATTCTAATGCCACAATTTCCATTGGAGTCTTGTCTCTATAATCTGATGAAGTAATTAATCGCAATACATCTGAAATTTCTTCCTTGGTAAGCCTATTGGATTTCGAAAAACGATTATTGACTCTTTCATCAAAACCTTCTGAATCTTTTTTCCAACGGTTCAATGTTTTACAGCTTACTTCCAAAATACTAGATATATTCTTCTTAGTTGCACCATTCACCTTAGCTTCCTCAACTAATTTTAGTATAGATTCTCTACTCATTGATTCTCCTCCTCTTCTCCAAATAGGGTATGAAGTTTTTTTTTAAGAACCAATAAAGCGGTTACTTCTGCAAGTGCTTTATCCTTTTTATTCAATTCTTTCGTTAACTTTTCATTTTCCTTTTTCAGCTCTCTTTCTTTCTTAGAAATATCCTTCATTCCCTTAAGAATGTCTTGAATTTCTTCTTTCCAGTTTTCTAGATCTGTATTATACAATCCTTTCTCTCTAAGCCAAATTCCTTTCTCACTTTCTGATAATGATTGGTATTGATACAAGAGGTCTTGTTTCTCGGATATTGAAAGATTCGCTAGTAACTTATTTCCCATATTACCATTTTTAAGTTGCCTATTCCAGTAATAAAGTGTTACTTCAGGAATATCAAGCTCTTCATTAAGCGTCAATATTGGGACACAATCTTTATCCAAAAGCCTTTTTATAGCTTTTTCCTTTAATTGTGTGGGGTGTCTCATTTGATTTATCTCCTTTTTTTAAAGGGGACAAAATCGGCTGTCACTGAGGGCAAGAAAAATGATATTTTTTAGAACTATTCTAAATTTATGCCTAATTAAGATAGGATATGCATGATCTTATGTAAAAATATTTGCAGGATCTTCTTTTTTATAATTATAACATAAAAATATTGATATTACTGGACGACTTTAAATAATGGGAAATTAAAAAGGAGAGAGCAATGAAAAAATATGCTTTTATAATGGCTATAGTTAGTTTATCTTTGCTATTAGTTGCAAATTGCACAGGAGCCAATTTAAGGCCTTATGTTGGGATTGGTTCATCCACACACCCTGTCCAACAATATGAATATCCATATGCAATTGGAAATAAAGGTGGACTTGTCTATCATAACTATTTAGTGGAAGGAAGGCCCAGTGAAGGAGTTGGAAATTCGAAAACTGGAGAGGCATGTTCTTATTCAGTTTTGTGGATGGTATCATTTGGGGATTCTAGTATAATCGCTGCAAAATCGCAAGCAAATATACAAAAGATTAGTAATTTGAGTCATGAAATATCTGGTATATTGGGGTATATATTTCATTCCCATTGTACTATTATTAAAGGAGAATAAGTAATGAAGTTTATTAGTTTAGTTATCTTGAGTTTATTATTTGTAGGATGCGCAATAGGACCAACACATGGATACCTATTTACCAGCAATAAATTTGCGGGCGATTACAATCGCAGTAATAGTGTTACAGGGAATAAAACTGCAGAATCATGTCAACATAATATCTTGAATTTGATAGCCGTTGGCAATTCTAGTGTGGGAGATTTGGCAATAAATTCAAACATTAAGAAAGTTGCGACTATAGATCATTCTACATTAAGCATATTGACATTAATATATGCAAATCATTGTACAATTATTACAGGAGATTAAAATGAATATAAAAATGATTCTAATTCTTATCAGTATGATCGCATTACCCTTATTGAATTGTATGGGAAATTATACATCCTCACCTCATTCACCTATTTTATTTTCGAAAACTAGCCAGAATATTAATGAAACGTTTTCGAGCGGTGACTTCCATTATCGCATTGGAAATGCCAGTATATTAAAAAAAGGAAAAGCTTGTTATAAATCAGTACCTATTCTTAACTATTTGATATATGATTCGGAAGATAGAACAATTGAAAAAGCTATGAAAGATGGTGGAATAACTAAAGTCGCAATTGTAGATAGAGAGAGTATGTATTTCTTAGTTACATATACAATTTTTTCTAAAGAATGTATAGTAGTTTACGGGGAATAAATTAAACTGCCCTAAACAGGAGTAATTTGGCAACTGTAGCATAAATTTGCATTGCCAAATTACTATTACAATATTTTATCTCTAAATTTATACTAATCTATAAAATAAAAACTAATCAACATATTATAAGGTTATGTTAATAAATTATCAAACAAATATATTATAAAAAAATATATATCCGCCAAAATATAATTGAAGAGTTCTTTTGAATTACTATTGGCTAAATCTCAATAGACCTCCTCCGTTTTTACATTTTTCCAATTCCATGCATTGGTTCCTATCTTGATTTGATCATTATATTAAATTTAAAAAATATTATCTCAATTATTTTCTATTCTTTTAGCACTAATCAGTTTGACGTTTTTCTTTCATCATATCTATAATAAATTGATCGTACAATTGACTAAAAGCTTCCGTTTCAAATCCTGTCAGAAAATTTACCCAGATAAAAGGTATCAATCCAATCCAGATCGCTATCTCTTTTCGGATTAGATAATAAGTTTCAAAGTTTTTATTTCCATGTGAATAAAATTCTATAAATACATTATAACCATATTGATTACTCCATGCAGGTACTATAGTGTATGTTAAATAAGAAAGATAGAAAAAGGTTGCTGTTGAAAAAGTTGGAAGTTTGTGATTAATATTGATTCTTAAAAAATACTCCTCGGATTCGGCATAAGCATTATTTTCTATAGAATCAAAGTATTTGCATTCTTTTAGCTTAGATTCTAGAACCTCTTTTCCTTTAAATTGTGTATCATTGGCTATATAATAGTTCAATTTTTTTCCAATTTTCTGATTTGGAATTTCAGTTAAAGATTCTTGTTTAGGATTATCAAAATAAACTGAAACACATGATAATTGAATTAGTATTAAGGAAATTATAAATTTAATCCAAATACCAGAATAAAAATAATTCATAAGCTATTATGTAAACTTGAAAATGTTACCCAATTGTCTACAAAATATCTTCAATATAAAAAAGGGAAAATTCTCTTTCGATCTTTGGGAAATTCAGGTATTCTTTTTAAATACCATTCTCTGGTTTGATTGCTCCTACCGGAGAGATATCCTAACATGATTATAAAAATAAAATAACTTTCTAGATATGTTGACACTATAGCTATTCCTAGCCATGATATCAATTCGAAAAAATAATGAGGACATACCAATAGAGAAAATATTCCACCTGCGGGAATTTTATAGTCTTTGTCGTTTTTATCAGTTCTCAGTTTTGAAAGCAATAAGTGATGGTAAAAATTCATTGAAGTGCCTATTCCAAATACAATAAAACCGAATAGAAGTATGGGAACAGATGCCGTTTCAGATAACTCTTGCATTGTTAAAGTATTATGAAGATATCCGTAGATTAATGCAATATTTGAATATGCAAAGGTAATTAGAATGACTCCGGAGAGACCAATCTTTCCTGAAAACCGATGAAGAAATAGTACTTCCAAGCAACGCTTACCAAAATGTACGATAAAGACTACCAGGCATAGAATATGGTATAGAGAAGAAGGAGTCCCCGCATTTATCCAACTTGTTAAATAGATAAGAATCGGTAGAAAATAAATAATGAACATACCAATTCTGGGATTGATTCCTTTGTTGCTTGCGAATTTACTATATGGTAGATTGAATTTGCCGGAAGACTCGGAAACAAAAGCTACAATTGCCAAAACTATATAAAAAGCATACTTATATATAGTATCATTGGTCAATTCAGGTAATTGAATCCAGTTCACTGATTATGCCTCAACATTTGTAAAAATAGATAGAATTTCAATGGGCAGATCAGGAGTTCCCGATTTCAGTATTTCAATTTTGCCTTCACTGATTCCTTCTTTGTCTAGTATTAGATTTGTAACCATTTTTGCCGTAACATTCGTTTTTTCCATAAAGACACTATGATGAGGAACATATACCCAGTCGCCAATAAAATATAAGTTATCTATGGGCGATTGGATCTCCGGTCGATTCGCTTCATCACCGGGTCTAAAGCCTGTGTAAGTATCCCATCGATTGATATAAAATTCAGAGTAATCGGGAAGATTGGGAATGATGATCTTTAGTTCTTTGTGGACAATTTTTGCAATTTCTTCGAAAGGAACTCCGACGAATTGTTGCCATTTCGCAACCTGAACCTCAATTAAATCAACACGTTTGTCTTTTAGTGAAGGAATTTGTTTGGATGACCAATTGGATGTAAAGCCTAGAACCTTAAATCCTGTGGGAAAGAAATCGTGAGCATTCCAAAAGTCATCCTCAGGAAACCTTTCTTCCCAAGCCTTGGTATCTTCGTAGAGTAGATTCACGCATAATATTGTAGCTGTAGTTAAATTTTTAGCCTTATCAAAGTATTTCTGATTGTGTAAATTATTGAGTGTGATAAACCTCTTGGCACCGGGAAGATCCATGGCAGTAATAAAATGATCCGCAGTATAACTACGAATAGGCATTTTATTCGGATTTAAAAGCTCAACCATGCTCTCATGCGCTCCGCAAAATGGACAATGACCCGTATGACCCTCGCCCATAATATTTCCACAGACTCTGCATCTTTTGACGCGATTCTTAGGCATCCGTTGATTGACTGTAACCTCTTGGATTCGTCCGGAATCCACAGTCACATCTGTAACTTCTGAGTGAAAGTGAACCTCTCCTCCATTGGAACGTATATACTCTACCATAGGATTCAAGAAGCTTTCATCCGGAGGCCAACTAAAATAATCTACTCTGGCATCTGCCGGTTGACTGCCTAATTTTACAAAATTTGCAATAGCCAATGCGGAGCATTCTCTGGTTGACATGAAAAATCCCATCTCCGCCAAACCTTCAAAATAGTGCTTTATGAATTGATCATTTACTCCAATTTTTTTTGCCCAATCGTAAAAACTTATATTATCAAGATAGTTTCGTTGTGCCGGATCCAAATAATCGAATCCCCACATCTTGCTTGCGGCAACTAGGGCTTTGATCTGATTTGGTGCAGAAACATTCACATCTTCTACGGATGGGACATACATACCTGGAAATCCTAACATTTGTATGCGATCAAAGGGAATTGGCCATGTGGTAGTAGAAATTTTACTCTGAGTATTTTGATTGCTTATAAAATAATAAAAACTGTCATTACTGCTTAATTTATTTAGGGCAAATTTATGCCTTCCCATGAATTCTCGCAGATTCTTATAAAATCCCCATACGCCATGCAATCCATGTTCTCTTGTAAATGGTTCTTCCTTGAAATACTTCTTGGCAAAATTTTTATCTTTCCATGCTTTTAGTTTACCTCCCGGGAATTCTGTTTTTTCCAAAACAACAACGGTGAACCCTCTGTCCACCAGCTCACAACCGGCTTGCAGTCCGGCTAAGCCTCCACCCATGATTACTACTTTTTTTCCATTGGGTTTTAATTTCACATGATTGGATTCTATATGTGGAAAATCATTTTTGTAAACAGCATTGCCAAAAAATGAATAGCTAACTCCTGTAACGAGGCCGGCTCCAAGCACACCACCTCCAACGAGAAGTGACTTTTTTAAAAAATCTTTTCTTGTGAATTTACTCATATGATTAAGGAAATTGATTCTCCATTATATAGACCAGAAATGCTTGCATTCTTTGATGAACCATTGGCCACTGAAAGTAATG
>JAFIGA010000230.1 GCA_020831715.1 Leptospira sp.
CAAGTTGCTATAATTTTGCAACTCACCGCGGGTTGGGCTATCTAAAAACCAACTCTCTTAGGCAATGGGAGATAACGAGGTAAACATATAATTCCAACTATTTTTTTCCTTAAATTTATGTCAACCCAAAACATAAACCAAATGCCTGTGCTCTTTCCAAATGATTTCCCTGTCCACAACCATTCCATTTTCCAGGGAAATTTTTGATTTACAATGCATACAATCCTTAGCAATCAATCTCTATTGAAACGTATCGAAAAAGGTAGAAAGGATTCGGATAAAAACAATGGAAAATTTTAATCCTGTGAACCATCCCATCCTATCCATACTTCGGAAGGATTCTCTGAGATCTCCTTATTTTCCCATCGAATGAATTCCATACGGTTAACATCCTCATGAGGAATTAAAAAATAAACTCCATACACACCGGAGCTTGTGTGTTTTGGATCCAACTTTAATTGTTTGTTTAGGTTGATAGTATCTTTTGTTCCATATTCTCTTTTATCAGGATTTTTATTGGAAGTATTTACCTCAATTTCTGACAATCCACGGTATCTCTTTCCACCTGCAAAGATTGAAAAATCTGTAGAATTCGAGTAAATTCTGTAAGGTGTATGATTTCTTAATTCTAGAGATACAAAACATATTTGATAAGTCAAACTATCGTAAACCGGATATAATATTTCTGTCCCTCCTTTGTTTGCATTTCTTGAAAATTCTTGCTTACCACAATATAAATCGTAAATCCTCATTCGAAAGGGAATTTCCAGTGGTTCTCCTGCGGTTTTGTAAGAGCCAATAGCTAGATTCATTTCTTGGATTTTGGAATAAGATTCTTTTATATAATCCAGGATGTAAAATTTGAGCATTTTATAGGCGGAATCATTTTCAATAAAACTCAGTGGATACAAGAACCAACTCCGAATCTGGTTCAGGACTATGGTTTTCTTCCCATCCAAATGGGTCCTATTCCCTTGGGAATCATAGTATATACCTTTAAGATTAACGTTATATTTTCCAAAACTGGGAAAAATCCCCATGGTCAAAAAATTTATCCAAAAAGTTGAATTAACCCTATGTTGATCAAATTCTACTTGAACTTCCAAAATATTTTTTTTAGGGCTATTCCTATAGTCCTGGATATAATCGAATGGTGAGGCATCGAGAATTGTATCGATCCATTCGATGTTCTCCGGAATAATCTGATCGTTATATTCCAGATTTAAAAAACCATTTTTTACTTGGCTTACTAATTCTTCGAAGGTAAACATGTCTAAATTCGTTTTATTAAAAGGAAATACAATCGCTACTCCCAAATTCTTTTTTATATTAATATTTTTTTGATTTTTAATATCCGGGCTGTTGTCAGAAGATATTGTATATCTCGAGCATTGGATTGTATTCAAAATTCCAATTCCTATCAACAATAAAACGCGAATGAAATATTTGGTATTCATATAAATTTCATTATTGTATCTTTTGAATCCAATCATTTTATATGCGTCCTTTATTTCTTAATTTCTCAACGGTTTTGTCAGCAAGGATTGAATACTCTATGTAATCATCTGTATTTTCTGCATTTCTAAAATGATATATTTTTTCAACCCAGAGGATTTTTTGGGTTTTTGCCTGGATGCATTGAATTTCGATTTCTAGTTTTAATTTAGTTCGAAATTTTATGTAACGCACATTTACTTTTGAAAGACGTAGTTCGTAATCGGCTTTTTGAGAGAGCACACCACTAATACTTGTCTGGCTGTAGACTAAATTTAAACCTGATTCCACCAATCGAGATTCCAATTCTGAAAAAATTAATTTTGCATCGGAATTATTTTCTTTATCCAGGTTCGGTGAGAGTCTGAATGTATAAAAATCTTTGGATTGTATTCGATTCCTGGATAAATCATTGGTTTTATTACGAGGTTCATAAACAGAATTGCTTGAGTTCGAACATGAATAAATCCAAAGTAATAAAATGGAAATTAATAAATAATTTATAGAAACATATTTCATCATTTTAGATTCTAGAGAATTCCCTTTCTTCGCAAATCCATACTTAAGTTATATGCAACATCATATAAATACGTATCTAAATCTTTCTTCTCATTGGATACATACATCATTTGATGAGACCACAGTATTCTTCCGGAATTTGTTTCCACACAAGTAATTGTAAAATTCAGTTTGAATTTAGAGATGGAATCAATGCTATTCCTTGTTGTATTGGATATTAAAATGATTCTATCTGCATTCAACAATTTTCCAAAAGCCAATCTATTGGATTCTGTTAAACCTGTTTGCGAGAATCGAATCTCATTTATAATTTTATCAATCTTATTTCTCTCAACCATGGGCAACCCTTTAGATACAATTGCACTACGAATCGATTCATGAAGACGATCATGAAAATCTTTCTCTTTCTTGTCCTTGGTTATCTCGGGAAGCAATGCATGCATTTTAGGAGATTCTGCAAAAAATCTACCTGTCAATTTTACATCTTTACTGATATCATAAACAAAGTCTTTTTCAAATTCGCTGAATGCTTTTCGCATAATCACAAATGTCTTTTCATTTGTAGAATGATCAAAGCTATCACTAAACAAAGGGAAAAAAGAACCAAAAATAATGGAACTAAAACCTGCAAATTGTCTGTGCTGAATTGGATATTTATAAACTCTTAAGACCTTCTCTTTCTCGGAATCATAAATATCAAACTCGACTAAACCATAAGTCCTCGTTATGGCAGGAAATAAACCCAAGGTTCCTATGGCGGCTACCAAAGAAATAACAGGCGCTTTCTTTTCTTCGATGGATGAAATGATTCGAACTTGAATATTTGCAGATGAATTGATTGTAAAATACCGACTTGAATTGAATTGAGCCATAATCTCATCAGAATAATAACTCTCAATCAATTCTTGGGACACCTCAATATTTTGACCCTTGCGCTTGAGATAATCCTTAGCTCGGTATTTTCCTGAGTTGTCAAATTTAAGTCGAATGGGAAGAGTATTTCCTAGGGTTCCTTGCTTGAAGTCAAACACTCTTTTGATTCCATACATATCTCCTCTAACATTAGCATTGTGGAGATAGCAATTGGAGACAAAAAAAATGATAAGAATCGGGAACAGTCTAGTGAAAATTATATTACTCATAATTAAAGATATTTTGTCGAGTTTGAATAATAACAATCAATTTTTTATGTTGGAATCTTCACCCATCTTCTTATCTCAACCTCCGATAGGTCATATAAATCCATAAGATTGGCAACTGTAAGGACTTCACCAATCGGTCCACTCGCAATATTACATCCGTTTTTAAGGAGACAGATATGAGTGTAGAAATCGGGTATCTCTTCAATTCTATGGGTGATTAGAATACTGGTTTTCAATTTACCGGAATTTAAAGATTTTGAACTTTTGCCTACTTCCTCCAAAATTCTAAAGAACTCCAATCTTGCTGTTAGATCCAAATTTGCCGTAGGCTCATCCAGGATGAGGAGTTCTGGTGCAGATATAACGGAACGCAACAATAAGATTTTCGACTTCTCTCCGCTGGACAGAGTGGAGAAAAATCTATCGGATAAATTGTCCAATCCATAAAGTCTCAATGTATCTAGTGCAAGAATTTCCTGCTCCCTTGTAACCTTTCGATAGATTCCGATTGTTTTATGTATTCCTGTGATCAGTATTTCCTGGACGGAAAGATTCTTTTGCAATAAAGATCCTTGGTGGGAAGGCTCCATGATTCCTATTTTTTCTTGGATAGGTCGGAGTGGACTCTCTCCATATCTCTCTCCGAAGGCAATGACTTCTCCCGAAGTTGGCCAATCATAGCCATATAGAAAATTGATGAGTGTTGTTTTACCTGCACCATTTCTTCCCAGGAAAATCCAATGTTCACCTGGCTGGATATCCAAGGAAAAATTGTCCAGAATGGTTGTTCCTTTTTTGATAGAGATCAGATTACGTAATTGGATCATTATTATTCAATGAACTATGTGTCTTACATTTGTAAATGAAAATTGATTCTGACTTGATAATTCAAATAGTTGCGGAAAGGTTGTGCTATGCAACTACAGTGGATTTTTGCCATTCATTCATTTTTTTTAAGCATTATAATTATTTTTCAAATCTGCCTTGCTGTTGGTTTGCCATGGGGATCTGCATCCATGGGTGGAAAATTTCCAGGTGTTCAACCTCCTAGTATGAGGTTTGTGGCAGTCATCAATGCACTCTTGCTGGTTTCTTTAGGCATAATTACCGGAGTAAAAACAGGTTTTCTTTTTCCAAAATTTCATTCTTTGGGTGAAATTGGAATTTGGGTAGTAGTAGCCTTTTTTGGACTTGGTACATTTATGAATAGCATAACCCCCAGTAAGATAGAGAGGATCTGGGCACCGATTGCAGGAATCTTATTTCTCACGAGTCTTTGGATTGGCATTAATTGAGTTTATAAAAACATGATTTTATATTTAATTTTTGTTAGAAATTTAAATTGCTTTCCAGTCAATATATTGTACTCCGATGAGATTTCATAGAATTGAAATCCATTTGTCAATCCATAGATTCTCTACTTGATTCCCAAAAAAATAAAAATAGAAATTCCAAGCAACAAAATCCATTGACCCAATTTAAAATATTTTTTAGGGAAATCTTTAGAAATAAAAATGGTAAATAACCAGAATATAGAATAACCCAAAAAATATAGACTGAGAATTTGGAGGATTGTGTTTTTAGAATCAAAAAAATCAGTAAAATTGATCAAGAATAGAATAAGCGAAACAAATAACAAATCAAAAGATATCCAATGCCATCCGCACCGTGCCATTGTCCACTTTTCTCTTTTTAAAAAATCTGTGTCGGATTCATCCTTAGGTTCAATTATCCTAAGCTCTTTATCTCCCATAAATGTATGAACGGCAAAAGCCAAAATTGTAAGAATATTTGCTATTATCAGAGGTATATTCATAAGTTCTCCATTGATAGGTAATGCTTTTACCAATCAATTTACAATATACTGTTCAAGAAAACATAGTCAAGTAAAAAAGATTACGTTGTAAGCTAAAGATTAAGAAAATGCTGCCGAAGAATTACTCGAAACTTTTGAGTTGATGGTAAATCCGCATTTGGTAGAATTGTGAAAATATGTTAGGAATTAAATTCAATCCCGGAATTGCATATCTTATTGGATTACTTATTTTTTTCAATGATTGCCGTTTTATTTTAAAGCCCAGAATTCCCAAGGAATTTAGTGATTCGATTGAAAAGATTGAACTATCTCACAAAGGAATGGATCGATCCTACTTGATTCAGTATCCTAAATCGAATAAGAAAAAACCACTTCTCTTGGTTTTTCATGGAGGGGCTGGAACTCCGGAAGGTATGATGGCACTGGATAGAAATGAATTGTTAAACAGTTCTAAGGTAATTGATTTTGCCATAGCCTATCTAAAAGGGGAAGGCAATTCCTGGAATGATGGCAGGATCACAGAAACTACAACAGCACATAAAAAATCCCATGATGATGTAGGTTATACTCTTAAAGTGATTCAAGATATTTCTAAAAAATATTCAATAGATGAAAAACAAATTCATGCAGTAGGAATCTCTAATGGAGGAATGTTTTCCTTGAGGCTTGCCTGCGAAGTTGGGGAAAAATTTGCCTCTATAACTTCAATAACAGCGAACATGCCTAAAGATTTATCCGGAATCTGCCCTGCTAAATTTTCCACGAACCTAACCATAATGAATGGAACAGATGATCCACTGGTTCCTTACAATGGTGGCGACATTAAAATATTTGGTCGTAGTCACGGAACGGTATTATCAACGGACGAAACAATTGAATTCTTTCAAAACAAGTGGAATTGCAATCCATCAACCAATACTAAGTTTCTGCCCAAGCAAGATCCTCAAGATTCCACAAAAATTCAGATAGCGTCAATATCATGCGGAAGCAAAGTAATAAAACTTTTTAAAATTATCAATGGGGGTCATACCTGGCCGGGGGGTATTCAATATTTACCCGAACGTAGAATCGGTAAGGTGACTCAGCATTTGAATGCCTCCGAATATGTTGCAGACTTTGTTGTCAAGATAAGTAATTGAATTTAACATAAAGTTATATATCTAAGTTTAGTAATG
>JAFIGA010000257.1 GCA_020831715.1 Leptospira sp.
TTTATTGTTTTTAAAAAAAATCTAAACTATGATGAATAAATTCCTTATCCTTTCCATCTTCTTGCTATTTTCAGGTTGTACTATAAAAACTAAAATCACTAAAGGTTTTCAGCCATTTGATTCTAATGAAGTTCAATCAAAAGGATCATTGATCCTATTTCGATTGTATTACCAAGACAGGAACAAACCATGGTTTTCCGATGAAAATGATGTAATCGCAGGCTTTGATGAAATACGCGTTATGGAGCTTAAAGATGATGGGACTCCTGTTGCAGTTCCTCCGGAAGATTATAGACTATTTCGCAAGCAATCCCTATTCGGTATAGAGTTGAAGTATCCGGAACGAATATATTTCTTGCATTTTGTAAATCTTTCTCATATAAGTTCGGGATTTCGTTCTTTGGGTTTTTTCAAATTTCGAAAGTACCCGCTTGATCCCTCCATGAGCTATTCATCAATACCTATCACAGGTCGATCCGGAGAATTGATATGGTTGGGATTGCATAACTTTAAAGCAATGGATTCCACCGAGGGGGATCCGCTCAATGCTGTTGAAACGAAATATTATGGTCTATTCATACCGGTAACTTCTACAGTTGAAAAAAAGATTTCAATATCTAACGATCATAGTGTTTTAAAAAAATCTAAACCAGAGATACAAAAATTCATGGGTATTGAAAACGGAATCGATTCCAAGAATCTGGAAAAGACAGCTCTAAAACAATTTATAAGCTCGTTCGATACGAATGATTGGTCTCAAAAGGCGGAAATTCGGATTCGAGAACTGGATAAGGAATGATAGGTAATGGGCGGCTGATTTTTCCTGGTTAACGATGTGCCAGATCAGGGAGATATCAACTGTACATCTGGAAAATAATTTCTATATCGTTTTATATCTCTTGTTATAAGAATCATTTTCTCTTCTGACCATTTGCACCAGACCGGATCGTTGGTGAATATATCTATCCATATATTTGAGTCGATTAGATATCGATCGTTCAAACTAGCCTCCTCCTCTTGTAAGGTTCATTAATGCTTTAGTTGTAGTTTTCTTTTCAATTATGCCACGGATCTCATTCAATCTAGTTGATAAATCGTCTCGGGTATTCTTTGATTTTTTAATTAAAATTCCTTCATTTGTATTAATAAAGTCAACATCCGAATTTGGAGTGATATTATGAATCTGGCGTAAATCTACTGGAATTGTTACTTGACCTTTTATCGTAACTCTCATTAATCTAATATTACTTTTCTGGTATTACTGTCAACGATTATTTAGGTTCTCATTATTCGTTCCTCTAAAAATAAAATCAACATTCTATGCTCTAATTTTTTTGCAATGTAGAGCTGGGCATACGGAATGAACGGAAAGAATAGCGTTGCCATTCCAAACAGAAAGAGAAGTATTCAGGGGAATGGGCATTCGCCCATTGGGGAGTGCCAGGCAATATAGGAAGCGCCTGGCAATGGGGTGCTCACATCCGTTCGCAAGGAAAAGGTATTTCACCATTATTATCTAAAAATTCCGGAAACCTTGTATTTTGAGAAAATTTTATCTGAGGACAATATAGGTAATTTTTCAACTAAACACTGAGAAATAATTAGTCGGTCAAATGGATCATTGTGGTGAAATGGCAGATCGGAGACTTTGTATATGTGTGCGGATCGAATAGGTAAAATCTGCAAACCCAATTTTTCCATTCCTAAATCCATCGTCTTTTCCAATCCTCTTTGAAATTTTAATTTTCCAATAGAAAGCTTAATGGATATTTCCCAAAGGCTTGCATGGCTCAAAAATAAATCATTAGTTGTATCTTCTAAAATTCGCAAGGCTTTTTTTGAAATCCTCGTAGGATCTTCCAATGCAAATAAAAAGATATTGGTATCTATTAAATATTTCAATCTCTACCTTCAAAATACTTTTGGATTTCAGGAGGAAGGGAAGCATCAAAGTCATCTGCAATTTCTATCTCCCCCTTCATAAAGCCTAAAGCCCGCTTTTGAGTTTTATTTTCCGGTGTATAAGGCACGAGTTTTAATAGAGGCTTACCTGATTTAGCAATAATAACATCTTCTCCCTCGGATGCGGATTGAACCAGTTTGGAGAAATGTGTCTTTGCGTCATGAATATTGTAAACAGCCATAATATCAATATTATCTAGTCCATTTTCCTTAGTCAAGTTGAAAATTTATATACTTAAGAATTCAGGGGAATGGGCATTCGCCCATTGGGAAGTGCCAGGCAATATGGGAAGCACCTGACAATGGGGTGCTCACATCCGTTCGCAGAAGAGGTATTTCGGCACAGAAGTTAAGAGTTCATAGAGATTTATTGAAAGCTGAGTACTAACCTGTATAACAGGCATATATATTAGAATTGTCAATAATACAAGCCTGCTCAAGCAGGCACCCCTCATTCGACAGGCGAAGCCGTAGTCGGATCCCCTTAGCTTGCGACTTCCAGATGAGCAAGCTCCCCTGAATTCTCTTCTTATCCGTGTCCATCCTCTTCATCCGTGATCCTTTCTTATTTTTTTGCTAAGAAAGAATAACAACCGCAGCACCAATTGCTATGCTATGCAATGTAGTGCTGGGCAGGCGGAAGGAACGAAAAGAATGGCGTTGCCATTCCAAACGGAAAATGAAGAATTCAGGGGAATGGGCGAATTTAAAAATATCATTTACAAATGATTCCTTTTCGATTCATCTGTCAATAGAGAGAAATTTTGACAGATGAAAACAACACTTTACATTCCCGATGAATTAATGGAGCAGGCGAGAGAGTATTCCGGAATAAAGGAAAAAACAGCACTTCTAAAAGAGTCACTTCACGCATTAATTCGAGAAAAAGCCGCACAGAGAATTATCAAGTTAGGTGGCACAGATAAGAAAGCAAAACCGGCTCCCAGAAATCGTTAATTCAATGAGGTATATTGTTGATACATCCGTTTGGATAGATCATCTGGCAAAGCCTATTACCGAATTGATAGAAATTCTATCTAGGCCTGCTTCCATTATAATGCATCCTCTCGTATTAGGAGAAATTTTTCTCAGCAATTCAAAAAAATCTAACGCATTATACAAGGAATTGTTGCATTTTCCCACAACTCCTATTGCGAGTTTGTCGGAAATCGAATATTTTATTCAAAACTACCAAGTTCAGGGAAAAGGTATAGGGTTAATAGATGTACATTTACTTTATACTGTTTTAGAAAATAATTTTCAGCTTTTTACTCACGATAAAAGGCTTCAAAAAGTTTATAAGGAAACCATTTCCAATTACAATGTAAAGCTCCCCTGAATTCTCCTTTCGTTTCGCGGTAGGCGTTCCTTTACTTCCGTTGTTAAACTCCGTAAATAAGATCTAAACAACGGAAGGAACAGAAAGAATGGCGTTGCCATTCCATACGGAAAGTGAAGAAATCAGGGGAACGGGCATTCGCCCATAGGGGAGTGCCAGGCATTATTGGTAGCTCCTGGCAAAGGGGTGCTCACATCCGTTCGCAGAAGAGGTAACAACGGAAGGAACGGAAAAGAATGGCGTTGCCATTCAATACGGAAGGTTGTGAGTGATTGGTTCACCACCACATCACTATCTCACAAGGAAAGTGGTGATGGGGAGGCAGAGGCACCGAGATCGAATCATAAGAATTTAACAAGATACCCAGCACCAAATGTTCCATTGTGGTGCTGGGTAACAGTAATCGGAACACCAAGGAATGCCATGGACACATTCCGACTGTGAGATTGCGACCACGAACGAACTTGGGTGAGTGAAGTGAGTCGATGTCTTGATGAGCTCCCCTCTAAAAAATTACCTTAGATAATTATATTATCATGTTTCGAGGGGAAGCGAAATCAAGCCATTGCTCGCTAGCAAGGCTCGCAAACAGCAGGATCACGTATTTATAATTAGAAAGGTTATTGTTTTTATTAAAGTTACTTAAATTTTTACTTCTTCTTTTCTTATCCTCTTCCATCCGGG
>JAFIGA010000262.1 GCA_020831715.1 Leptospira sp.
CACCTCGAAGAGCCGCGAGCCTAGAGAGGAGGAGTAGCTGGGAAAATGGACTATTGGGATCCAAATCCGACTCTTCAAATTTTAAACAAGATATACTGAATATAGAAAATATAAATAATAGAACAATATTTTTCATATAGATTATTTTATATTTCTATTCCTATATGTCAAATCAAAAATCACATGCCCCAATTGGGTAATGCATTCCATTCGGACCAATTTGCATCATCAGATGTTGTGGTAAAATAGAAATCATTGGATTGATAACTTCTTCCTCCACCATCGGATGTGCTTAATTTTTGAATGAAGGTAACATTATTCTCATCCAGTAGTAATTGTTTTCCAAATTCATAGTTTTCCGAGAAGTTAAATCCGGATTCTAATGGCTGAATGGAACTAAGATTTGGTAAGGTTATACTGTTGAATGCACCGGTAGTATGATTCCAGGATCGAATTTCTTTTATTGCATCTCCACTTTGAATTGTTTCCAATCCGTAAACTGTTTGAGTTTCATTGGATTGATTTCCCATAAAAGAAGGTGGAGAGTCCGATGTTATGTCAAATCCGGGTAAAAAGTTGACAGATCCTGTTCCGGATGTAAGTGCTATAGATTTAGGAATGATCTTAAAAGGTCCTCCACCGGGTGTATCAAAAATAGTTACAGAATATTTAGATGCACGAATTACAAAATTCGTTGGAGTATCATCTGCCGATAAAGATATTTCTGTTGTTGTGAAATCGGGATTGAGTATTCTTAGGATATCGGGATCACTTGGTCCTTGCCGTAATAGAATACCATTATGAGAAGATAAATTGTCGCTTGTCAGCGATCCCGGTAATTCAAAAAAATTGTTGGTTCCAGAAGATATGAGTTGATTCTCACTTCCGGCAAACAAAAGATTGGAATCCCATCTTGGCTCATTACTCCCGGTTTCAATATAAACCATACCACCCGGAAAGGGTCGGATCTTTTCAATTTCAATTCCTATGGAAGTTCCTCCGCTGGGTTGCACATTCTCAGCCTGGAGAATAGTTCGTGAAGTGGGATCAATCTTATAACTTCTATAAGTTGTTGCACTAGCACTACTGGTTATTTCTAAAACAAAACCTACAGAATTATTCTCGGTGGGTATGATCCTTGAAGATTGGATATTAGTTGACTCGTCACCGCCTGCAGGATTACTAATTGTTACTAAATCCAGATCTTCTAGAATTAAAGCATGCCAATTCTCACCTGGATCCCGAATATGGAGGCAAGGATTTTTGCGAAGATTAAAGGATTCGGTGCTAATTCGATATTTTTGGGGTTGGATGCATTGGGATATAAAATAACTATATCCATTGTTTTCTCCCAGAAAAGAAGAATACTCTTCGGTTATTGAATCAAATCTCTTCTGCTGAAAGGGAACCGCTTCCGTTCGATCCCAACGAAAGCTATGACTTGGATCTGTGAAGGCAGAACGGAGCGAGATAGGGGGATTCGAACGAATAGAATCTATGCGAAAGACTTCTGATCCTTGTACGACAATTTCATTTTCCATTTGAAGAAATTGATAGTAGATCCAGCGATAGATTCCCGGTTCTTGTATGTAGAATCGAAAACTTCCATCGAAATCAATTCGAGTGCCTGCTTTGTATTCATTTGAATCAGTGTCAAGTGCATCGACATTGTCATTTAAGAGATCCATATTCTCCCAGGAATCATCATTGATCTTTTGTAAACTTAAGAAACTAAATGACCCGGGCAACTCTCCATTGTCGAGGTATGTTCCTCGTAATTCCAATTCGGAAGCAATTTGATTATTCTGTAACTGAGCAAGCCCTAAAAGAATGGAAAATGGACTATTCGGATCTAAATCCGATTCTTCAAATTTTAAACAAGATATACTAAATATAAAAAATAGCAAAAATAGAATAATCTTTCTCATATAGATTATTCTATATATCTATTCCTATATGTCAATGTAAATTTACATCCCCCAGTTCGGCAATCTCTCCCAGGAAGACCAATTTATACCATCGGTTGTGGTTGAAAAATACACATCGTAGCCTTTGAAACTATTATTGGGAGAAGTTCTATTCGTATCCATTATCTTTGTGCATATTAAGTTCTCAACCTGCAGAAAGCATGCTTCACCAAAATAAGAAAAAGTATCATTGAAGCTATAACCGGGCTCAAGCTCTTGGAAGTTAGAAGTGGTAGGCGGAATAACAGAAGAATAATTTTCTGTAGAATGATTCCAGGAACCTACTGCGTTTAGAGAAGAACCTCCCGATTCTATATTATACTCTATATGAAAAATGGTTCTAGTTGTGCTTCCAAAACTGCCTTTGAAAGATGCAGAGTCATAATAATTCAAAGTAAATCCACCCGATAGCGTAAGCGTTCCGGAGAGAATACTCAAATTGCCAAGATAGGGTGTAAAACGTATTCTATTGTTAGGTGAACCAGGACTCTCCAAATTATTTTCTATTAATCCAAAGGTTGTCGGAGTGGCAGAATAGAAAACAGTATTAGTACCAACACCAATTGAAGTATCGTGATTGATAAATGGAGAAACGGTAGATAGATCTGGGCGAAGGATTTTGGCTTCTTCCAAAATTAACGGATTTTTGGCAATTAGGATACCATCCTTTGCAAAAATATTGGCCGCATCTGGGATTCCTCCTGAATCAAAAAATTGACCCACAGCACCGGAGAGTAAAATATTCGTGCTACCTGGTTTTAAGAAATTGGAATCCCACCGGAATTCTGAGGTTGACGGAGGGATTTCTTCTCTATATACAAATCCATCATTTATAGGATTAACATACGACACATCAATAATCTCTGCAGAAGGATTTCTTGGGGTAATTGTTGTTCTGGAGATTATAGTTGTTTCACCTAATTCCAATTCATATGAATAATAATTGCTATATATATCCCCTCCATCGGTAATACGATTTCCAGCAATAATTCCTACACCCGTTGGTGTGGGAAGAAGTTTAGATATTGTTAAGTCATAGCTTTTGGTATTCCCGGCGATTGACCCTTGTAGATGCAGTGGTAGATCTTCCAAGACATACGCCTTCCAATTTCCTTGAGGATCTACAATATTCAGGGTAGGGTGTATTGTATATTCAAATCCATTCTTGAAAAATATCAAATTCTTGGGATATATACTTTCAGTTTTAAAAATTCCATAACCTTTTTGGTCTCCAAGGAACTTTATTGCTGTTTGCCTTTGGATATTAAAGCGCTTTTCCTGGTAAGGTACACTCTCTATTCGATCCCAGTTAAATGACTGATTGGGCTCTAAATACAATTCCCTATAAAAGGTAATTTCGCTAGAAGAAATAGATTTTATTTCGAATATACCTGCACCTTTGAGTAAATATTCCTGTGGAGGTCCTTGATCCAGCTGGTAGAAATTCCATCGGTAAAAACCCGGTTCCGGAAAATAGATCCGAAAACTTCCGTCGAAATCAGGTGCATATCCTCCAAAATATTCAGTCCCCGCGGTTCCCAGTGGGATTTCTTCAGAGAGATTCATCGTATCCACTAGTTCTCTTTCAATTTTTTGTATCGTCAAAAAAGGAAATGAAACAGGCAATTCTCCATTCACTCGGTAAAATGCTCTCGCTTCCACTTCTATGCGTGTCGGATTTTGTAGCCTGGAAAGCCCTAAAAGAATGGAAAATGGACTATTGGGGTCGAGATCTGATTCGGCGAACTTTAAACAGGAAACAAAATTACATACAATCAGTAGGGACAAAAAAAATCTGGACATAGCAAAACCTCATAATAATAACATGAAATTGTTTCCATTGTTTTAAAAATACAAAAATTATTGATTAAAAAAATACCAAATCCTGCGATTTTTTTTCTTTTACTCCTTGACTTAAAAAACACTGTTAACTATAGTGGAGATAGTTAACAGTGTTCACGGAGGGCGCACCTTTTAGAGAACATCGTTAACTAATAGCGAAAAGGAGGCTCACCATGGCCATTATATTAAGTTTTTTCATAGGACACTGGGTTTTGTCCGCATTTGCCCAAACATTTTTTCTCCACCGATATGCATCCCACAGGATGTTCACCATGAACCGATTTTGGGAGAAATTCTTCCATTTGTTCACTATTCTTGCCCAAGGGCCTTCGTTTTTGAATCCCAAAGGCTATGCCATTCTTCACCGTATGCACCATGCCTACAGTGATACCGAACTCGATCCGCATAGTCCACACCACGCTGACAATTTTTTCCAAATGATGTGGAAGACCAAGCATACTTACGACGACTATGCTTATGGTAAAGTCGAGCCCAAGAAGCAATTCGCAGGGGACACTCCCGAGTGGCCGATTGTGGACAAGATTGGCAAATCTTGGATCTTCCGTGTTCTCGCCGGAGCAGGTTACGCTGTCTTCTACATCGCTTTCGTTCCGGAAGGCGAGTGGGGTTGGTTTGCACTTTTGCCGCTTCATTGGTTCATGGGACCTATCCATGGTGCCATTGTAAACTGGGGTGGTCACAAATACGGCTATGTAAATTTTAAGAAGACCAAAGACGAATCAAGAAATTCACTTCCATTCGACTTTTTAGTGCTAGGTGAGTTGTTTCAAAACAACCACCATGGTAGAGGAACCAAGCCCAACTTCGCATATAAATGGTTTGAAGTTGATCCGGCTTATCAAGTCATGAGAGTCCTGCAGCTCTTTGGAATTATTAAAATTCTAAATGATGATCCTGTAAAGGTTGTATCAAAATCCGAAGATGATCACTCTTCTTCTATAAATTTAGTAGCAGATAAGGAGTTGGTAAACGTATAAGTTTTTTTAAAATCCTTTTTCAAAATACTGTCCTTATGAGTTCAATTCGGGACAGTTTTTTTACCGGTGAGGTTGATACAAGACTTCATCGGTTTTTTTGTAACTGAATAAAATGTTGTTTTCCATTCAAGTAAAGCTAAAAAACTAGCAATGAAATGAAAGTTCCCCATAAGATAGGCTGGTTCTATAGCTTATTAGGTATTTTATCGGTACCTGTAATGATGTATTTTTATCTATCTTTTTTCATTCATGCTCCCGAACGAAGCAATATTCAAAATGGAGCAATTACAGTTCCATATAATTGGGATTCGGAAATCATTCCTCTCGATGGAAAATGGATAGCACTTCCCGGAATTCGAAAATACGAAGATTTCTTGGATCATTATGATGAAACTTTTCTAATTGATATCCCTTCTACCGATTCTACTTTTGCCGGGGAAGAAAATCGTAGAGCTGTGACAATTTTTATGCATGTGGAGTTGGAGTCACCATATACCGATTTTGAAACTTTGAGTATTCACACTCAAAAGATTTGGACAGCACATAAAATCTTTATCAATGGATATCCGATCAATGAATTGGGAAAAGTATCTGTAAATCCGGATCTTCATCAGCCAAAGGTTAAGCCCATGGTTTCCACATTTCCATTCACAAAATCATTTGATATTGTGATTCAGATATCCAATCACACATACACAAGACAAGGCATGATTGGTCCTCCACTATTGGGAAAATCCACATCAATTCTGAACTATTTGTATAAAAATAAATTTTATGATATATTTTTTGCCTTAATCGTATTTTTATTTTTAGCCGTGAATATAGGTATATTTGTGTCTTATCCTAGTGAAAAAAGTTCTTTGGTTTTTGCCGGGATGCTGTTTGTATTTTTAATCATGATTCCTTTTACATCGGCAGGGGATCGGTTTATCTGGGATATTTTTCCGAATCTATCCTATCACATAGTAACGCGTGTAGAAGCATTTACTCTATACCTACTGGCTCCTTTGTACATTGTATTTTTACGATTAAACTTTCCCGATGAGTTAAAATTGAAGTATTTGAAAGTATATTTATCAGTTAAAGCAGTATTATTCTTAATCTCTTTTCTTTATCCACCTGCTTTTCATGAACTCATTGAAGCGATTGTATTTTTTGATTTATTGGTATCATTTTTGTTATATTATGTGTTGATAAAAGCAATCTTAAATAAGAGACCTCAATCTAAATTAATATTTGTGGGAATTTTCACAATATCTCTTGCCTTTCTTTTTGATACCTTGCATGAGTTTGGACTTTTAGAGACATCCAAATTTTCTCTTGCCGGCTATATTGTTATGTTCGGTACATACTCTTATGCACTTATTCGGAGAGCAAGAGATACATATTTGGATAACGAAAGATTGGCGAAGAATTTATTGTTGGCGAATGAAAGACTGGAAATTCGTGTAGAAGAAAGAACCGGTGCCCTTAGGGAAGCTGTCGAAAATACCAGAGAGGCGAATCGCCTAAAAGATAGATTCATTTCTATTGTTTCTCATGATATACGTTCTCCCTTATCCGGTCTTACTTCTTTGGTCACTCTCCTTATTGCAGATGAAGATATGGGTAAGGATGATCGCATTTCCAATCTTAAAAGAATAAAGACTACTCTAACTAATCTAATACGAATGACCGGTGAGGTTTTGAGCTATTCCAAGAATCAAAATAATAAAATAATACCTCAATTCGAGAAAGTATTTCTGAATCAATTGCTTGAACTCGCTTTGGAAAAATTGCAAAGTTTGATTGATGAAAAAAATATTAGAGTAGAATTAGTTGGAAAAAAAGAAATTCAAGTTTTAGTGGATCCAAACTTGATGGGAATAGCGTTAGCGAACTTTTTGTCCAATGCCATTAAATTTTCATCCACAGGTGGGCTCATTCAGATAGAATTCATTGAATCCAATCAATTTGTTTCTCTTATAATTAAAGATAATGGTGTGGGAATGCCATCTGAAAAAATCGATCATCTATTCAGTTATGAGGATAATAAATCAAGTTTGGGGACGAAGGGGGAGCGAGGTTCCGGATTTGGTCTACCTTTCAGTAAGGAGATTTTGGATTCCTTACAGATACAAGTAGAAGTCTTTTCCAAATTATATGAAGGAACCGAAATAAAGTTGCATTTCTTTAAATCCGAAAAAATTGTTTTGGTTTTGGATGATAATTCTGTTTTTCGTATAATGATTCGAAATGTACTTTCTGTTATAGCTACAAATTATTTTATCATTGAAAAAGAAGATGGAGAATCGGCTCTGGAGCAATTGGATTTGGTGCCTGTTGATATTATTCTATCCGACTTCCAAATGCCGGGTATGAACGGTTTGGATTTTGGTTATAGAGTTAGAGAAAAAGAACAATGTAAAGACACAAAGATTGCAATCATTACTTCTTATTCAGAATCAGAGACAAAAACATTCCATGAATTGGAAGAAAAAGCTAAATCCATTGGGATTGATATGGTTATTCCGAAAAATTTAGAACCGGATGAGTTGAAAAAAATACTTTCACTAATTTTAGAGAAATAAAACTTTCTTGAGAATTTAAACCTATATCCTAGATTGGAAGCGAATCATGAAAATCAATGCGAAATTAAAACATTCCAGGCGTGAAAGAGGATCGCTTACCAAAAGAGAGATACTTTCTGTATCCTTAGAGATCCTTCAAGAAGAAGGAGTTGCATCTCTAAGCATGCGCCATATCGCAAAAAAATTAAAATGCAGTGTCGCTAGCCCGTATAAACATTTTGAAAGCCAAGAAGATATAATACGTCATCTAATTTTAGAAGGAGAGAGAAGACTTACAGCCGATTTAAAAAATGCACAAGATCTGTCAAAAGATGTGTATGGGCAGCTTGCCAGTATTGCTCAAGCCTATTGGAATTTCTCCAATCAAAATAAAGAGTTGCATAGACTTATGTTCAATGCAGTGAGTGGCAAGTTGTATCGTAAGACTTTTCCCTCGCTTCCAACCAGCTATCGAGTGTTTCTCGAAACTATTCGCGAAGGAATTGTTTCCGGTGAGATCAAGTTCTCCAGGAAAGACTACCCTGCAATTGCACGCACTATGTGGTCTTGGATGTACGGACTGATTGTTCTGGAAATGAACGAAATTCTTCGCAAGAAACGAAATGACTCGGATCCCATTCAAGAAGGAATAGACCTCTTCACCATACTAATGAAGCAAGGCAAGATTGAGTGATTTTATAAAACTATAGACCGTTCTATAGTTTTAATAAACTCCATCTTCATCGAAGTGAAAAGACACTCCCGGCATGATGAAAATTTCTGTTGTGGTATGTCGAAAAGACCCACCCAATTCTCCGATTCCAAAACCTCTTGTCTTCGCGCTATAATCATTCGGATTTAAATCACTCACACTGTCTCCAATATAAGAACCGTAAGATCGCTTAACACTTTGGTGAATTAGTCCTATATCCAAGGAAAATCTACAATATCGGAATGATGTTTCCAACATAAAAAGGCTTCCTTTGTCACGTACATTACCCGAATAAACCGGAATTACAGAAGTGAAAGATCCACCACCATCGGCATTCCCTCCCAATTGTATCAATTGGGCGCCTAAGATTCCGAAGTTACCTTTTCGATCAATGATTTCATACCGAGATCTAACTTCCCACCATTCCTTCAATTGCAGTTTTAGCAATATTCCCGGCAAAATTCCTTTCATGGAATAATCCGCACTTGCCGAACCACCGATGCTCCAAATCGATAAGCTGTTTTCACGATTTGTAGTATAGGATCCATTTGATATTTCATTCTTTTCTGTATATCGATGTAAGTTGATAGATGGTCCAATCATCAACCAATCGAATACAGGGTAAGTATATGAGAGTCTTAAATGATCACTTACACCCTCAAACCGTAGCAAACGATTCCCTTCGAAAATGGACGCCCAATAGCCTTCCGTTCTCGGAGTGAAGAATTGTACAGATGCTGCAGCACCTTGGTCGTATCTACCTAAGGTTCTATCTCTCGACCAGGAGAAATCGATTTTATTCTTCCAACCATAGGAAATTTCTTGATATTGTGGCTCGGTTCCCAGGTCCTTCGGACTATTTGTCGGAATGGCAACCGGAAAATTAGGATTATTGAATGATCTTAGAGCAGAGTTGATGAGCCAAGAACTTCCTGTTTCGGTAAGTATAGCCGGGTTGATCTGACCGAGACCTGCACCCATTCGGAATTTCAATCGATGATCGAATTCGTTTACATACTTGTCCATTCGTTCGTATTTGGCAAACGTATAATAGGATTCGTATTCTTCCTCATCCTCTTCTTCAGTTTTATCTTTGCTTTTGGCTTTGTTTTTATCTTGTTTATTATCTTTGTTTTCTGCAATATCTTTTACATCATCATTTTCTTGTGCATACAAAGAAAATGATGTCTTGTTGAAAACAGAGAAAAAGGCTGTTAAAATAATTAGTATCTTGAAGAATTTCATGTTATAATTCATAATCCATTTTTTTGTCTTCGATCTGATAGGTATCAATAATATTTTCTTCGGGAGTTTCAAAGAATATTTCTACCCGATCATTTCCGAAATTAAGCTTGGTTTCCTTGGTTCTCTTTTCTTTATCACCCATACCTTCCACTTGTCTAAAGCGTTTTTCTTCTATAATTTCACCTAACATGAGCTGTTTTTGTATAGATTTTGCTCTTGCCTGTGATAAATCAAGATTAGCCTTTTGATTGTATGCTGTGGTTGTATGAACTTTGATACGCAAAACCGATTCCGGGTAATTGAAAAGTGCCGATCGAATTAGATCCAGATGAGATAATGCGAATTTATTTAAAGCAGACGATCCTCTCGTGAAAAACTGATCCGCATCGAATACCAATAAATCAGATTTGTGATCTACTCCAACTTCAATGATTTTTAAAAATATAAAGTTGGATTCTTTGGAATAGATTACATCTTTTGCATCCGGAATTTCCAAACTCGGGATATCTTCTTTTGCAACATTTGTAAACTCTACTTTCTCGAATTCGTAAGCCTTTTTGATTCCTTTGTACAATCTGACCAGATAATTGTCTCTTCCTACACGAAAGAGAGCACCAAATTCCATCTCACCCAATGCTTCTAGCATACTTTTAAAAGTGGATGCATCCTTATCTTTGGGAGCACATCCGCAAAACCTTTCCCATCCTTCCGATTCGAAAAAGTATCGAACTTGGTTTCCGGAACAGGACATTACGGATAGTCCCATTATCAGAGAAAGTAGGAGGAAGAGCCGTTTAGCTCTCCCCCCGAGTGTAGGCTTGGGTCTTGATGTAGTAACCATTTGATTCATAGATGTTTTAAGGGTCATATTATTGTTCTACACAGATGAGTTTCTTGCTCGCGCTGCAAAGTGAATCGTCACTCGAGATGGAACCACCCCCTTCATTTTTCCATATCTGTCCATAAAGAGCAGGGTTTGGGTTCAAGGGGCAATTGATATATGTAAATCCATGGCAGTTGTGGCGATAATTCAAATCACATGCAACACTTGTCGGATTAGCTGCTTGAGTTGCCGCAGATAGATTCACATTCATTCCAGTCCAGAACTCATCATTTATATTTGTTGAAAAATCTCTTACCATTCCAGTCGGGTTAAAATTCCCCGCTCCATCAGCTATGAATATTCTTTGATGTTCATCACTACAATTACTGTAACCACTTCCTACGCATAAATAATAGTGGAGGGTTGCTTTTATCGGCCAACCTCGATCTCCTGCTTGGTATACTCCTTGAACACGATCATATTGCGGATTACCGGCGCCTCCACCTCCATTACTTACAGTCAATGCGCGAAAAACACCTGAAGAGACACCTGATGGTCGATTGTTGTTGCAATTTGTATCAGCTCCTCTGACCCCTTCAGCGGTCATCTCACCTTGGAATCCGATAGGTGTTACAAAAATTCTTTTTCCTGCGGGTTCATTATCATGATTATTGACCGTCACATTTCCGGGATTTGGAGCACTGGCATATATTGAGTCAGTGGTAGCCGCTTTCGTTAATACAATATTAAATGGTACTGTGCCATCTGCCCATGAATCGTCTAATCCAGTCACAGTAAAAGAAAGAGAATTTGGGTCATTTTGGCAAGCATTATTACTCATATTGGCAATAGCAACTTGGCTATCTACAGGGAAAGTTATACTCGCAGGTAATGAAGCCGGGTTACATTCTCCAAAAGATCTATCGCCAGAAGTGTAGGTTTGGCAAGCTAGATTGATTGTTACCGGTTGATCGGGATTATTGGCTCCCAAGCATACATGAATTGTCGCTGTGGTAGTAGTATCTTCAGAAGTATTTCCTACCACTCGGGTATAATACCACTGCTCATTATCCCTTGTTTCAGCAAATATATTGATTGGATTATAAACAATCCCTCCTGTTGATTCGGCTGTAAGGACTGTCCAATTTTGGTTTCCATCAACCTCGAAGTCATCCACATGGGTGAGTACGATCCTATTTAATCCAGAAGTTTCCATTCGATTATAATTTCCTGAATTTATTGTTACATTTGCCGGTACTGTACCTTCCGTTGTGTCGCTAGAGGATAGAGGAACTACAGCATCTGTACCAGGATTTGATTGTGAGATTAACCAAATATGGGTTGTATTAGCAGGAGTATTTTCCACTGCAGATAATCTATTTCCAGAGGTTCCAAGTGGAGAACCAGAAAAGTTGCAAGGTTGAATCAAAGCATTATGGTCATTATCGCAAGATCTTACTCTAAATACAGGCTTGCTTACAACATTTGCATATGTATTATCTGAAGATGTAACAGTAAAATTAATGTTATAATCTTGGTTCCCATTATTTGCACCATCTGATGCACCTTCTACCTGGATGTTTTGAAAAGTGTTCCAATTACTTGGAGTAAATGTAAGAGAGCTAGTCAATAAATTACATCTAGACCCGCAATTGGATGTAAGATTGAGGGTGACATTTGCAGTCGGCTTAGACCTTAATCTAATTCTATAATTTGCATAAGTAGTGCCCATTTGATTTGCTTCATCTGTAGCAAATCCATTTATGGTTCCTCCACTGCTATCGGTTAATCCTGTGGTTCCGTTAAATCTTTCCCAAGAGTAACCTGGAACACTTTGATCTAAGTTATAGACTACCACATCCCTAGGTTTGAGACCATTGTATTCTGGATCTGCACTAACAGCTGGATTGGTTCTGATTGTATAGATTTTTAAACCATCAACTTCTAGATCATCAACCGAAGTAACTGTAACTATTTGAGGAGTAGCATAATTTGCTGGTGTAAATGTCAGTGTGGTTGGAGAAGCTATTCCTTCTCGATTTCCTACATTTACCGGATCCCAAGTATCATTGATCGTAATTGTCACATTATGTGTCGGTTCTAGTCGCAGTACAACTGAAAAAGTGGCATCAGTTGCAGTTGCTCCAGGACCGGGCTCTTCCATAATTCTGGAAATATTTGATACCCTAATTCCCGGACCCTCATCGTCTTCGACAGTGAGACTTATACTGCATGGAAATTTACCAGTGTAAAATCCCTCATTAACAATATTCTCATCATTGTCTTTTTGAATGATATCTCCAAAAGTTATTCGATATGGATCTTCAACAGGATTTCTAATAGCATCATCAATAACTGTAAATTGAAAGCATTGTCTGGCAGAAACACCTTCACCTGTAAAGGTCATCTTTTCGGGAAGTGGATCCCCATTCATACTTGCTGGATGTGAATAGGATACATTAAATCTTCCGGAATGTGTATCATTAGTTGTCAGAGGAAACTCAATTGATCCAGTAAATGCTGAATTTGGATATATACATGTTTCAAAGGAACTATATCCCCATGCGGGAGGACTAGTTACTACCTCTGTTAAAAGATTATCGGACGATTGATTAAAGGTAGCAGCTACATTACCGTCTTCAGATAAGGAGATATTTCTAGTCGTAATAGTCACATCAGATGTGCAAGTTCTAGCTATTGCTTCTTCTTCAGTATCATCGCCCCCGCGTCTCTCACCTCCAAAAATCTCACTCAACCCAAAAAGAACTCGATCACCTTCACTGATTGCACGGTTGCACCCTGTGGAAAAAAATTGGACTATAAATAGGCTCAATATAAGCGCTAAACTTTTAAAGATGTATTTTGTATGCATGGTAAAACCTCTCCAACAAATATCCAGAAACCCAAATATATTATTTCCTGAAAAGATGTCAAAAAAAAAATTTTCGCTAAATATTAAAAATTAGCACTAAATATAGATTGAAAAATAAGATATATTCATAATAAATTATTTTTATATATCGCTCAAAGTTGAAATATTTATATCTTTTAACAGTTTTGAGAATCTGATTCCATTACTTAGGGATTTAGTCGCGGTGGCTTAATATCGACTTTTACAGGTGTAGACCAATTGCTACCATCCGCGGATCTTGAAGATGTGAGATAAGGTTGCCGCTGGGGTCTAGAATTACCCCCATCTAGGAAATAATTGATTTCTCTTGTGAGCTGCAGGAATTCACCGGATCTAGTTCCCATACCATTCTCGATTGTAAATTCCTTCTGAATCATGAAGTCATCGGCAAGAAATCTATCTGGTTGAGGAATGACATCCACAATTGAATTACTATGACGAACTCTAAATAAATGGTCTGTTGAAATACTTGGGAAGCTTACGGATGTATTGTAAGAAATAAGGGAAAAATCCTCAATGGATACTTCACCTCTAAAGTTGATACTCCCATTTATTGGAAAGCTAATTCCCGATCCGTTCGGGATACCGATATCACTTGATTCGTTAAAAGGTAGGGATTCAATTTTTACCGAAAACCTTCCTAGATCCGGAATTGCATTCGCTTCCATACAATAAATTGATATAGAATTCAATCTACAATTAATATTGCCACCAAGAGGTGTATCAAGCAAACTATAACCAAATCCATTGAATTGATTTAATTCGGGATTCATGAATTTAATCGAGCCCTGATCCCCGCTAATATGAATGATTCTACCGAAGCTACCATTGTGAATTCCAACATTACCTGTTGAACTAATACTCGTTTCAAATGGACTATCAGTATTTGCATTATTTAGTTGAATACCAGGGGTTTCGAAGAAATCAAAAGTGATAAAATACGTCGGTTCATTGCCGCTGTTTCTCTCCTCATAGATCAAGCCCCCGGCATACAAATATTTCTGATCATTATAAATACCAAGGTTATCAAAGTCAGAAATTGTAGAAACATAAGTGGATGAAGAAAGCGTATATGAATTCGGATTCTGGAATGGAATTGTATACTTATGAATTTTAATTGAGTCTGGTTGCGTTTCCTCTGTAAAAATGAAAATCATTTCATTTTCCGTAAAATAAGAACCTCTGAAAAATATCAAGTTAAAAGGAAAAGAAACGGGATACTCTTTTAAGACTAAACTATTCCAGTTTGTTCCATCATCTGTATATGCCAGATAAATATTATATGATAAGTTGATTATTTGAAAATCCGGGTTGGTTCGAAATTCTAAATTTTTCGGATATAAAAGTTGTCCGAAATAAAAAGCTCTTCCATTTTTCTCGCCTAAGAACTTGACAACACCTTCTAGCGATAAATTGTAAAACGAATAGGAATTCCTTGTAGAAATATTCAATTTATTCCATGTAAATAACATAGCGTTACCGGAGGAGCGAGATATAATAGTATTGTTCAAAGGTTGATCGAAAGATTGAAAATTTAATAGTTCAGAGTGACGAAGTATTAACCCGTCGTTGGCATTTTCATAAAAATCGAATCTATACTTTCCCAGTCCTGATTCAAGAACTATTTCTATTTCGCCACTTCCATCGGATAAAAAAGTACCGGTAAATTCCCCTTCTGTTGTTTCAATCGCTCCCTCCGAATAATCAGTAAAATAGCTCTCCGGCATTTTTCTGGCTGTAGCAAAAATATTATAAAATGGCTCATTGCTTTTGTTCAGATTGATTGCTGATCCTGTGATGCGTATCTCTCTTGGTTGCAGAGCAGATTGAATTCTGAGGAGATTGAGAAGCTGACCAAGAGAGGAATTGGGATCCAGGTCATTCACTTTAAACGGTATGCATTGGGAAAAAAATGAGCAAAATAACAATATTGCAAAAATATTTCTTTTTGAGCGTTCCATATGTAATCCTCTAACTCAAAAAAGA
>JAFIGA010000274.1 GCA_020831715.1 Leptospira sp.
ACCAATTACAAGAATGGGAGCGAATTCAACCCAAACCAAATGAGTTATCGGAACTTTTACAGGAAGAAAAGATTCTGACTCATGGTGAAAAGCTATTTGCTAATTTTAGAACAATTTCCAATTTTCTTCATGAAGATGATAATTCTGTAATTTCTAATCTAACAACTATTCTTTCTGCAGCAAAAAAGATAGCTGAGATTCACCCGGATTTTTCCTCCATACATTTGGAATTTGAAGCGATATATGAACAATTGCGTGAATTGAAAAATTCAATTCGCGAAGAGGAGGAAGAGATTTTCTTTTCCCCGGAAAGGCTTGATGGAATCCAATCCAGAATCCGTGAGCTGAATCGATTGGAAAAAAAATACAGTAAATCTTTGGAGGAATTGGCAGATGATTGCATATCTTGGAAAAAGGAATGGGAGGAGTTGGAAGAATCCAAAGAATCCATCGAAACACTTAAAAAAGAATTTGGATCCTCATTACAGAGGATCAAGGGATTGGCTTTGGAAATCTCCAAGAGAAGAAGATCTGGAATTCTTGGGTTTGAGGAAGAAATCCAAAAAGAGTTAGAAGCTCTTGGGATGAAAGGAGCCAGAATTCAGATCGTTCTTAGATGGGAAGAAGATCCGAAGGGAGATCTTTTAGAAGGTGAGAAGAATTATATTCTGCATTCCCATGGATTAGACCAAGCAGAATATTATTTTTCTGCTAATGCAGGTGAGAAACCACGTCCACTAAGAAAGGTTGCCTCCGGAGGTGAAATGTCCAGGATCATGCTTGCCATCCGTTCAGTTTTAGGAAGATCTTTTTCAAATGATAAACTTTTGGTCTTTGATGAAATTGATTCAGGTGTTGGAGGTGAAGCTGCTGTATCAATGGCAGACCGCCTAAGTAAATTGGGTGAGCATTCTCAGATATTGGTAGTTACTCATTCGCAATCGATTGCTGCTATTGCATCCGAGCACTGGAAAGTAGAGAAGCATGAGAAAAATGGAAGAACTCGCACCGAAATTAGAAAGATTGAAAACAAGGAAAAGCCTATGGAATTGGCAAAAATGGTAGCAGGCAATTTGGTTACAAATTCAGCACTCGAACATGCTCGGGAGATGCTTTTGAAGAAAGCAAGCTAGCGCTCTCTGTAACTTTTAGACCGAGGTAGGATTTCTTTCTACCTCGGCTATTTTTTTAGTAAAATATGTTTGGCAGAAGACGGTGCTTTTGAAAACCTACAAAGCAGATATGTTTTTTTTAGGTAAATCCGATTCTTTAATTTCATCCATTCCTCCCGAAACAATTCCGGTCGTGATAATTATGGTTTCTATCGTAATGTTGACCATTGTTATAGAACGAATGGTCTTCTATTGGAAACTAAAACCAATTCAATCAGATGATTATTCTTTGGCGAAAGACCTTCTCCGCGAAAAAAAATGGGATGAAGCAAAGGATCTTCTAGCACGTAAAAGTCAGAACCCTGCTTCCCTCGTTATTCAGGTAGGAATTGATCGAAAAAGAAGAAATCTAGGATATATAGAAGAAGAAATGCAATCAGAAGGCTATAGACAGATTCAAAGTATGGAAAAATTTCTATCTGCATTGGGAACTATTGCAACAGTTTCGCCGCTTCTGGGTGTATTGGGAACTGTGATTGGTATAATTCGATCTTTTGCGGAAGGGATGGGAACCAAGGGTGCCGAGGTTGGAATTTCAGAAGCATTAATCACTACTGCTATGGGATTGGCAGTAGCCATACCGGCATATGTATTTTATAATTATTTGGTTCGAGTAAAAGAAGACCGTATTATTGAAATGGAGAATCTCTCCAATCAAGTATTGAATTATTTGGAAGATAGAGGCTGATTATGAAATTTCGGAAGTCAACACGAACTCATGATAAGATCGAGCTGGCTCCTTTAATAGATGTAATTTCTTTTATTGTAATCTACTTTTTAATGAATGCAACTCTAGAGAAGAATACTTCCTTGAAAGTTGAACTACCAAGATCATCCAGTGTAGCTAAAGAGAAAAACCAAGATGAGCTCATTATTACAGTAGACAAACAAGGAAAAATTTATATGGACAAGGAAACAGAAGCAGTTCCTCTCGATAAATTGACCGACCGCATAAATAGCTTTATGGGACCTGAAAAAAATCGCGATCCGAAAAAGAATCGTGTTATCATTCGGGGGGATGGTGGTGCATCCTACCAGACTGTTGTGAAAGTAATTGACTCGGTAAATGCTGCCGGTGTGAGTCGATTTAACTTGGCAATGGTTAAGGGAACCACGAAAGAGTAAGGATTAAATTAAATTTTGAAATCTAACTTTCTTCTTAAATTATCAGGATTATTTTTACTGATTGGGCTTATATTATTTATAAGCACAGGGAAAGTTTTTTCGGATAGATCCCAATTTATTGGTAAAGAAATTAAGTCCATCGAGTTCCAAGGAAATAAAAACACATCTACTTCGGATATAAAAGATTTGTTGGAGATGAGGGTTGGATCGAAGCTAGACCCGATAGTTTTGAATAATGATATTAAAGCATTGTTTGCCACCGGTTATTTTTTCTATATAGATGCTCAGGGTGAAATCGAAGGGGACGGAGTAAAAATAATTTTCATACTACGTGAAAGACCTCGGGTAGCAGAGATCGAATTTATAGGCGCAGATGAGGTTTTTCCTTCTGACCTCAGGGAAAAAATTCCGGTTAAAGAAAACGAAGTTATAACCCCCAAGAAATTGGCTATATCAAAAGATTTAATAATACAAAAATACCGAGATGAAGGTTTTTTCCTTGCTTACGTTAAAACTGAAGTGAGTGACGTGGATGAAAAAACAAATACAGTTGTTGTTAAGTTTATCATTGACGAAGGTGAAGAAATTCCTGTCTCTAAAATCAATATATTTGGAAACCGTCAAGTTGATACATATGAGATTTTAAATATTCTCGAACTAAAAGAAGCTGGTTTTCTGGAAGGTGGAACATTTAAGGAATCTACTTTTGAAACAGATAAACAAAAAATTGTTGGATTGCTTAAATCCAAAGGATTCATTGATGCTGAACTTTCGAGTGATGGAACTAACTGGGAAATTAGGTGGGAGAATCCTTCCAGAAAAGATAAAAGAGTAATCATTGTAAATTATAAAATCTCGGAAGGAG
>JAFIGA010000288.1 GCA_020831715.1 Leptospira sp.
CTTATATGAAGTAGATAAATATGGGTAGCAATTTGGAACCGACAAAAGAAGAGCAACAAAAAGAAAACGAAATTAAAGCTGAACAAAATAAACAGATTCAAGGTTATGTAATTGCCGATATCAAGGATCTATTCCAAATTAGCGCCGGTACTGCCCAACATGGAACTATAGATTACATTAAAGAGGCAGCAGAATTCAAAGGAATATCTGTCTGGACATTGATCATCGCCATTTTCATAGCTTCCATAGGTTTAAATACAAATTCGACCGCAGTAATTATCGGAGCAATGTTAATTTCCCCACTCATGGGACCCATCATGGGAGTGGGGCTCTCTCTTGCTATCTTTGATTTTGAATTGTTAAAAAAGTCTGCTCGAAATTTCCTCGTTATGACTATAATCAGTATCAGTACTTCTTCCTTTTATTTTACAATTTCTCCTCTAACGGAAGCTGACTCGGAACTTTTGGCGAGAACCTACCCAACGGTATATGATGTTTTGATTGCCCTTTTTGGTGGGTTAACTGGTATTGTTGCTTCTTCGAGAAAAAATCGTATGTCCAATGCCATACCCGGTGTTGCCATAGCAACAGCACTGATGCCACCTCTCTGTACGGCGGGATTTGGTATTGCAAATGGTATTCCAAAATATTTTGCCGGAGCTCTATATTTATATCTAATTAATAGTGTTTTCATATGTGTATCTACTTGGTTGATTGTAAACTATTTAAGATTTCGATCTGTAGAATATGTAAATCAAAATACCAGAAAACGAATTCATCGATATATTTATATTATCTCATTTATTATAATAGTTCCCAGCGTATACCTAGGTTATGATGTTATTACTCAATCCAATTATCGAAAAAATGCTAAACAATTCATTCAGAGCAATTTTTCTTTATCGAAAACTCGAATTCTAACAACTGATATAATTCGAACTCCTCGACGTAAAGCTATCGAAGTTACTTTGATTGGAGAACCATTATCAGTTGAACTGATCTCGCATATTAAATCCAAACTGCCTCAATACAATTTGGATGGAACTGAATTGATTATCATTCAAAATGATGACAATGGGAAAACCAAAAATGAAAGTTTAGCAAGTAAAAATGAAATTCTTAATAATTTACAAAGCAAAGACGATAAGATTAGGTATTTAGAATCAGAACTGAATAGCCTTCAGGATAGAGAAAAAATCATTCAAAATGTTGCAAAAGAAGTGAACATTCTATTTCCTGAGATTGAATCCATTTCCTTTGGAGATCTTTTGGTCCAGAATACAAATGATTTTACGTCATCCAAAAAGCCGGGAATTCTTGTTAAATGGAAAAAGAAAATTTCTAAAATCCAAGAAAAGAGACTGGAGTTGTATCTTAAAGCTAGGCTTAGATTGGAAGATCTGGAATTGTATTCAGATAATTAAATAAATATGCTTGACAGTCTAGATTATTGAGTCTAAGCTGGGGATAGGATCAAATATTAATGGAACCTAGCACTCCCGGACTTCTATTCCCTGCTATATCTTTATTGATGCTGGCTTATACGAATAGATTTTTCGCTCTGGCGAATCTAATGAGAACAATGATTGCTCGCTATGAAAAAGGTGAAAGCCCTTCTGTTTATAGGCAGATAATCAATCTAAAGACAAGGATATATCTACTGCGTTACACTCAAACTCTGGGTGTTTCTAGTTTAGTTTGTTGTTCATTTTCATTGTTTTTCATATTTTTTTCGCTTAATGCATTTGCCAAAATAAGTTTTGTACTTGCGGTTATATTAATGATTATTTCTCTTTTTACTTCACTATGGGAGATTCATCTTTCTGTTCGATCATTGGACATTGAAATAAGTAAAATCAAAATAAATCATTGATAATAAATAATTCATTAAGCTTGCAAAATTTAATTTAGTATTGATAATAATAAAAGGAAGTATCAATGAATTTCCAAGACATTGAAAACATAGAATTAAAATTTCTAACCATGGATGACTACCAAGAACTTAAGGATGCCATGATTGAGGCGTATCCAAATATGCCGGATTCTTACTGGAAAGTACATCACATCCAATCCTTAATAGATAAATTCCCGGAAGGACAAGTCGCCGTTAAAGTAAATGGACGACTTGCAGGTTCTGCATTATCAATCATAGTGCAATATGATCAGTTTGGGGATAATCACACATACAAACAGATCACCGGTAATTTTACTTTCAACACACATGATAATAGCGGTGATACTTTATATGGTATTGATGTATTTATAAATAAAGAGTTTCGTGGACTACGTTTAGGCCGTAGGCTGTATGATTACCGGAAAGAACTCTGTGAAAAATTAAATCTGAAAGGTATAGTATTTGGAGGCAGGATTCCAAACTATCATAAATATGCTGATGAGTGTACTCCTAAGGAGTATATTGAAAAAGTTCGCAGAAAAGAAATTCATGATCCTGTTCTGAATTTTCAAATGTCGAATGATTTTCGACCCTCGAAAGTATTAAAGGGGTATCTACAAGGTGATACTGCATCGAATGAATATGCGGTGCTTCTGGATTGGAAAAATATCTATTACGAGACGCCTTCCGAAAAAGCTGAAGTTAAAAAAAGAGTTGTTCGCCTAGGTCTTGTTCAGTGGCAGATGCGACCATATAAAGATTTTGACGAACTCATGCAACAAGTAGAGTATTTTGTTGATTCGGTCTCTTGGTATCGATGTGATTTTGCCCTTTTCCCTGAGTTTTTCAATGCACCGCTTATGGCGAAAGACAATCATCTCTCGGAACCGGAAGCCATTCGTGGATTGGCGAAGCATACAGAAGCAATCAAAAATAAATTCTCCGAGCTTGCTATATCCTACAATATAAATATCATCACAGGGAGTATGCCGGAAATTGTAGAGAATCGCCTTTACAACGCAGGGTATCTCTGTCGTCGTGATGGTTCCATTGAGCGCTATGAAAAAGTACATGTAACTCCCAATGAATCCAGAGTATGGGGAATGGAAGGGGGGACTAAGATTAAAGCTTTCGACACAGACTGTGGAAAAATCGGAGTATTGATCTGCTATGATTCCGAATTTCCGGAGATGAGTCGCATCCTTGCCGATCAGGGAATGGACATTTTATTTGTTCCCTTTCTGACTGATACGCAGAATGGTTTTTCTCGAGTGAGAAATTGTGCCATGGCAAGAGCAATCGAAAACGAATGCTTCGTAGCAATAGCCGGTTCGGTTGGTAATTTACCTAACGTGAATAATATGGATATACAATATGCACAATCTATGGTTCTAACGCCCTGTGATTTTTCATTCCCTACAAATGGAATCAAAGCTGAGGCTACGCCAAACACAGAGATGATTCTCATAGCAGATGTGGATTTGGATCTCATTCGTGAGCTACACCAACACGGAGCCGTGCAGACACTCAATGACAGAAGAAAAGATATTTACGAAGTAATCTACAAAAAAGGATGATGTCAATATGACTAAAGCAATATTTAAAACGAACCACGGAACATTTACAGCGGAATTGGATATGGACAAGGCTCCTATCACGGCAGGCAATTTTGCCAAATTGGCAAAAGACGGATTCTACAACGGACTTACATTTCACCGTATCATTCCAAATTTCATGATCCAAGGTGGATGCCCCAAAGGAACAGGAACGGGTGATCCGGGATATAAGATCAAAGATGAATTCCACCCTGATCTTAAGAATATGACTTTCACGCTTTCCATGGCTAATGCCGGACCCAACACCGGTGGATCCCAATTTTTCATCAATGTAAAAGATAATAATTTCTTAGATGGACGGCATGCTGTGTTCGGTAAGGTGACAGAAAATAGTGAACTTGTAACAAAAATCTCTGAAGTAAAAACAGGTTTCCAAGATGCCCCAGTAGAGAAGGTAGTAATGGAATCTGTAGAGATTTTAGAAGGATAATTTTTCTAAAAAATAATTTATAAAAGTTGACAAAGTCTTCCATAGTGTCACAGTGACACTATGGAAGCAGTAAGTAATTACAATATTAAAGAACTGCACGAGAAGACCGGTCATTATATCCGGCTTGCGGGTAAGTCGCCAACTCCCATCTCGATCACAGATAGAGGCAAGGTTGTTGCAGTGATCTCGTCGCCGGATCTTGTAATTCCAAGACCCCGCATTCGCAAATACTCCAAAGAATTCCAAGATTACTTTGAATCGGCACTGTCCAAGAACTCAAAGAAAAATTCAATACAAGATGATTTAGATGCAATCCGGGGTGATCTCTAAAATCAATTGAGATTTTAGTGTTTCAAGGATCATTTATGCCCAAAAATCAAAATCTCGAAACCAAAGATAAATCACGCCTACTTCGTTATTTTTGTGACACATCCACACTTGCCAAGTTCTATGTGCCGGAAGCTGAGAGCTATAAGGTCATGCATGTTCTTGGATTGTGTGATGCTGTCTATGCTTCGGAATTTGCCAAAGCAGAGCTTATGGCAGTCTTTCACAGAAGACTCCGAGAGGGAAAGTGGACATCAAAGCAATTTCAGGTTGTATTAAAACAGTTCCAAATAGACAATAATAGCAATTATTGGAATTGGATAGCATTGAATTCTGAGATCACAGCTAAGGTTGCCGAGACCTATTCCACTCTGTCTGATAATATTTTCCTACGCACCGCGGATTGCTACCATTTGGTAACAGCACTCCATATGGGGTTTGATTCGATTCTGACCTATGACAAGCACCAGTCACTAGCCGCGGAAGAATTTGGACTAAAAGCGATTCAGGTCTGATTGGATATTGAATCGATATAAACCAGAACCAAATCATTTACATTCGTTCCCGTAGGCCCGGTGATAAGTAAATCACCTGCGAGTTCTAGTGCATGATAGGAGTCGTTGTTTTCCAAGAAATCCTTTGGATTTATCATCTGCGTTTCCATAGGATGCAACTCGAAACTCGCCTCTTGCATTCTTTCTATTAATTTAGATTTTAACTTGGGAATAGTTTTTCCATCCACCATTCCTCCTGCAGCATCGGTGGGACCATCCGTTCCATCTGTTCCTCCGGATAGAAGAGTGATTCCTTTGCGATCTTCTATTTCCAAGGCAAATGCATAAGCAAGTTCTTGGTTTCTACCACCTTTTCCTCTACCTTGTAATGTTACGGTGGTTTCACCACCTAATAGTAGCAAACAGGGTGGAGAAAATGGTCTACTGAAATCTTGAATTTCCTTAGCTATCTGAGATATAAATTTTCCGATCTCTCTTGCTTCTCCTTCCATTCGTGAATTTAGGATATAATTTTTATGATGGTAATTACTTTCAAATGATTGAGACTTATGAAGGCATGACTTGAGCGCGATAGAATTTCCTCCCAGAATATGATTCTCATAAGAGATACTCTCTCGCGTGAAGAATTCTGTTGCATCACATGGAATGGTCATGCCGGAGGAAATGGAGGACAGATTGTCTCCCAATACATCCGATATAATGTAATTGGTTACTTTTTTAACATTCTTTGGCAAGAAATTTAATAACTTGCCTCCTTTGAATTGTGATTTACTGGTACGATATGTATTAACTTCCTGAATGGGTTTGCCGGATGCCAATAAGGAAGCCGTAAGTTCTTGAATGGATTCGAGCGATTCTCCTTTTACGGGCTTCTCGACAAGACTAGAGCCTCCTCCCGATATGAGAAAGACAACATGCTCTGTTTTGACATTTGCCAAAAACTGAATCAATTCTTCCCCTGCATTAAGTGAGTCCTCATTGGGAATAGGATGTGAAGATTCCAATACTTTTGTATGTGGGAGTTGTCCCTTCGCATGAGCATATTTTGTGATGACAAGACCTTCCGGTGATTTTTCTTCATCATCTTGGGTAGATTTATTGGGAGCTTTCTTATATAAATCTATAAATGCCTCAGCCATGGCATATCCTGCTTTCCCAATAGATACAAAACTTACGCAGGATTTTGGAGGAGAGATATTTAGGAAGCAGTTATTTGGTAGAGAGCTTTCGATACCTGAATGGAAAATAGAAGACAAAAGTTCTTTCATTCTATATAATATATTAGATTACAAAAAATACTCAAATACTTTATTCCGGATTTATTTAAAAATACTTCTTGTGACTCTAAAAATTTAGCTATTGACAAAAAATAATACTATGTTATATTTTACCGAGGTATCAAAAATGAAGAAATTAATTTCCATTATTATGTCTTATTTTCTGCTTACAAGTTGTTTGGCTTTTGAAGAATCACTAATTGATCCTAATAGTCCATTGTCTGCTTTATTGAAACTTCAAAGTTTACTTGGGCGTTCCAATACCCAACTTCAGACGACTATAGAAATGGAAATTAGAAGAGGGGACAATACACCCTATGACGGGAACTCTCTTCGATTTGGCAAACTGGATGGCAATGCTAACCAACGACTGATTTCACAATCAAAAAATTTACCTTCCAGTACATTCATAACTAACGGGAATGTTAAAGTTGCATTAACTGGATTGGGAATTTTTGAATTCCGTATTTTAGATATCGATCAAAATGTTATTGCTGTTTTTCAATTGAATATCATAGAGGGACTATCCGATGAAAATAAAGATTCTTTAGTGCCTAAAATTATTTCCGGTGATCTGCTAATTACTATTCTTTCGATACGCCAGGAATTTGTTCAGATTAGGGATTGGTATTTGACATTTTTCAATGGTATGGGAGAACGATCCGATAATATTTATGCTTTGGCACTTATTGCAAGACAAAATAACACAACTCAATCGAAGAGACTTGCTGTATTAAAATCTTCAGATGGGTTAAATTTTAATGCTATTTATTTTCCCGGTGATCAGTTTACTTTTGAATCTGAGAACAATGCTGAATCACAACAAAATATTCTATTCTTTCCCACTAATATCATAAAAACAGGGCCATCGACATATTTTTTTCTGATGCAGGATGTTGCCTCTCCGGATCCCGGGAACCCACCTACATATGCAGTTGAAATGAACGAGACTAGTATAACTAATATTTATTCAGTGAACAAACGAAGTTCTTTACCGGAAGTACAGAGTATTGATATGAATAAAATATTTTTACTAAGTAATGAATTACTCTACGCTGAGAGAAATACCAATAATGGGACAGTAGAATTTCGATTGGATGACAATTTCTTAAATTCGGGAAGTAATAATACTGCCCCCTCAATAGGAAATTTTTCCCAACCGACTGGCTATTTTAATTCTAATTATGTATTCGAACATAAAAATGGAATTATTTATAATAGAAATCAAGCAACTTCAATTGCTACTTATCCGATCAATAGCTTTTCTAATGAATACAGCTTAACTTACTCCGGAACTGAATTGTCGGGGGTAATCAATAGTGTATTCTCTGCAGGAAGAAATAGTATCTACTACCTCGAACAAGCCGGAGTTTCGCCGGGGCCATACACAATAAAGTTGACAAATATCGAATCTCCTTCAACCATCTTTGCTCAAAACATAAATTCAAACAATTTATTTTCATCTACTATAAGTTCACCTGTTCCCTTTAATTTTTTTAATAGAGTTATGGAATTTGGTGGTATTCATGCTATCTATGCATTTGAAAATGATCAGTTTGGACTATTTGTTAGTAATACATCAACTCCATCAGTACAATATGTAGATTTAAAACAAAAGCTATCCATAGATAGTTTTGAAAATGTTTCTCCTACAAACATAATGGAAATTGGAAATAAATTAACAGTTTATAGAAACTTAACTACCCCGGGTATACAACCAAAATTAGTTCAAAATGAATCTACCAATGGGGTGGACTGGACACCGAATAATGATGTCCAGATCCAATTTTGATATTAATTTTTCTACCGGCTTTAAACACCTACAATAAGTGCTTGAAATTCTACTCCTTATAAGGTGGAATGAACAATCCTCCGCCTTCGGGTAGAGCTTTGTTTCCACCGGGACCGAATACCTTTGGAATCGATTTATAATCATCCAAGGAAGGAATCTTACTTCCCGGCTTGGCTTTCTCGGGAGTTGAGTCAATATGCAAAGTCTGAGTTGGGAAAGCGAATTCAATACCCAAATCTTCAGCAAGGCGAATGATCTCCAAATAAATGTTTTGTCTAGCTACCAACTCGGTTGCCCAATCCGGTACCTTCAAGAAAACATACACCATAATATCCAAATTGAAATCACCGAACTTATTGAACACCACATGGTAGTTTTCTTTTCTTGTATGAGGATTCGCCTTGATGATGTTTTTAATTCCTTCCAGGAACGCTTCAATCTTGGCAGGTGGAGTTCCATAAGTAATTCCCAAGTTAGCAAGAATTCTACGATAGGTCCTCTGCCCTAGATTATCAATGGGGGAGACAGCCATATCCATATTGGGAATGGAAATCACAGAATCATAGAAAGTTCGAATACGAGTGGATCTGAGACCGATTTCTTCTACAGTTCCTTCACTCGAACCAATCTTAATCCAATCACCCACTTTGAATGGACGGTCGATAAGAATCATAATGGAGCCGAATAGATTAGCTGCAGTGTCTTTTGCCGCAAGGGCAAATGCTAGACCCCCAATACCCAAACCGGCTAACAAAGACATTACATTGATTCCCATATTCTGAATGGTAATCAAAACTCCAAAGACAACTATGAAACTTTTTATAGTTCTGGTCACCAAGTTGGCAATCTGTTTGTTCATTCCCTTTTCATCCTTGCCTTCTCTGCCGATTAAAAATTCAGAGAAAACATTGGCAAGGGAATAGAGCAACCATACGATGTATGCACTTAGAAGAATCTGTAAACTGAAAGTGAGAACAGATAGTATAATTCCTTCCAATTTTAAAAACTTTAAAGAGAAATACCAAAAGCCCGTGGAAACTATATATCCAACGGGAGATGAAATAGCTTGGATGATCTTCTGATCCCAATCGGTTTTGGACTTAGTAGCAAGTTTATAAAGAATTGTAAGAAGTCCTTTAGATATAATCCGGAATGTAATACCTATCATCAAAGAAACACCAATACCGATCCATTGCCAGATTGCTAATTCTAAATATATCTCCTTGGACCATGGAGGGACTGTTTCTTCTAAAAAAGGTGGCTCGTAGAGTGCACCATGTCCTGAACCTTCCAAGAATGGAAGATGACTTACTTTGTCATAAAATTCTCTGGAACGAAAAACAGTATCTTTAGAAAATAAATACTCACCTGCTCTTTCACCTGATTCAACACGGATTATAGTGATTTCTGTATCCTTTAATCTCCATCGAATCTTAGGCTCACCTTCCTCATTATCAGGAATATAGTCGTAATTTATGATAATAACTCGATCAATAGCTTCCTTAAGGAATCTTGCCGCCTCTTCCCCCTTTTCTTTTCGAACCATGAATGGGATGTCTTCAAGGTCTAGAGTTCTAATAGCACGGTTCAATGCTTCTTTAGATCGAGGTAGATCACTATTTACCTTAGCATCTTTATATTCTTGCATTGAATTCATGAATGTTCTCATGGTATCTCGTGGATTGTCTGTCTTGACACCGGCGAGAGGTTTATCACGAAGAGTTGGCTTATCCGGATCTGCATCTTGAGCAATGAGTGAGGACCCGGAAAACAAAATTGTAACGAAAAGAATGGAGAGAATATTTCTAAATTTCACTCTTACTTTTATAAGATCAGCAAGAAATATTTCAAGAGTTTTTTTGGAAATTGTTTTTGGTTAAATATTTTTCTCCTTCATTGTGCCACGAAATTCGATTCCCCAATATGCAAGTTGTTCAATAAAAGTTAAATTTTAATAATCAAAAATATAGATATATTTCTTGTAAAAACATAGAATAATTTCTTGACAATGAATCCACGTCTTATATAATATTGGAATAAAAAAATTCTTCAGAATGGCTATTTCAATAACAATGAAAAGGAACATAATTTTCATACTAATAACATCCTTTTTGATGGTAAATTGCTTTCCATCTCTGGATAGAGCTATATTGGAATACGTTTCTATTTTCAACATACTCCAAAAACCGAATAGTCGCCCCCAAAACGGTGAAGTGGAAGGAATGCCCGGTTTTTCTCCTGCACCAGGAGAATTCTACCAGGCTATCGATGTATCCATCCAGACAACACTCACTGATTCACAAATATTTTACACCTTGGATGGAACCAACCCATCTTGCCCTGTCATTGATTCCGAAGGCAACACAACTACTCCATCAAATGGAGAACTCTACGAACAACCCGTTTCCATTCCCCAGCCCTCACTCGACGGAGTCTACATCGAGGCAATTGCCTGTGGAAAATTAAACGGACGCAATGTATTCACGCAGATTGCATCCGGAACATTCATCGTGACCAATGGTTTACTCGATCCTCCAACCAGAGATTTGGCTCCGGGAATTTTCACAACAACACAAACTCTGACACTGACCGCTTCGGGAGCGCCTCCCGGAATCGAAATTCGATATACAGAAGATGGGGCAACACCCAATTGTGCCTCTCCTCTTTACAGTGCTCCGATCAACATAACTTCCTCTAGGACGATCAAAGCAGTTTCTTGCCTAGCCGGTTGGTCACAATCTTCTATACTGGAAGGCTATTACGAAATTACAGGAACTGTTGAAACTCCTGAATTCTCCATTGAGAACAATACGTTCAATAATGACCAAAATTTGACCCTATCCACCAACACAGCAGGGGCAAATATCCGTTATGCTAAATCCCAGGGAGCCGATCCCAATCCGACCTTGACAGACTGTGATGATGGAACTCCCTATACGGGTCCGATTCTTTTGAATTGGACGAATACTCGAGTGATCGCCATTGCTTGTCGCGAGAATTGGTTGGACTCTCCGGTAAGTCCTATGAGAACCTATGATTTTACTGTTCAAGATCCTGTTATATCTCCGGTGGGTGGAACCTACCAAGCTGATATTAACATAACAGCAACTACAACAACCAATGGAGCAACCATCCACTACAATGCGTCGGGTGTTGCGCTCTGTTCTTCCGGTACAACTCCTGTTGATTTAGTTGCGAATCTCCCTTCGTCCAATGACACAACTGTTTCAGCAAGAGCTTGTCGTGATGGATACAATCTGTCCAATCCGGTTACAGCAAGTTACACAATGACGGGAACACTACCTAGCCCAACTTCTGCACCTGATCCATCTATTGTTCAACCGGATCCGATCAATATGACTTTGGATTTTGCCGCAACCTCACCGACTGGATCTACCATTCGATATACAACCAATGGAATCACACCCGATTGTGACAGTATCGGTTCCGATTATAGTGCTCCCATTCTCATATCTGCAACCACTGAAATTCGAGCCATAGATTGTAAACTAACTCCCTTATGGAACCCATCCCCTCCCCTTATCGCCACATATACTATCCAAGGACCGGTTGCCAATCCGACCTTCTCGGCAAATCCGGGATTGGAAGGAGGAATCTATGCCAACGACCAAACGGTTACTATTAGTACGGCAACACCGGGTGCTGACATATTTTACACTATAGGAGATGGAAGCCAGACTGATCCGAACTGTTCCGGT
>JAFIGA010000001.1 GCA_020831715.1 Leptospira sp.
AGAAAGTAATTCCAAAATCTTGAAAAAAATTTTGGATCATATTCTCCCTCCGAATAGAATCGATTGGGATGAATCCAATTTTTCTCTTCGGTATCGCCTAAAGCGACAAGAAGAAACAATCCGATTTAGAATACTGGACGAAGATCTAAGTCAGGAAGCATTTATGGGTTGGAATGATATTAGTCTTTTGCTGAGTGATTTTTCCAATAAAGTTCCTGTGGATAAAGTGCAAAATGTATTTGTAATTGAAAATTTAACTTCCTTTCTGAGTTTTCCCTCAATGCCCAATTCCATTGCTGTATTCGGAAAAGGATTCCAAGTGAATCTGCTTAGAGAAACTAGATGGTTGTTAGAAAAGGAAGTCTACTACTGGGGGGATATGGATATCCAGGGTTTTCAAATCCTATCCATGTTTAGATCCTACTTCCCTCATACAAAATCTCTTTTGATGGATAGGAACACATGGAACAATCATAAAGAATCCATTGTAGAAGGTAATGCATCTCCAAATTTGGATCTCGAGTTCCTAACAAAAGATGAAAAGGATTTCTGTAAAAGTCTCTCTGTAATCAACGATAGTTTAAATTCATATTCGCAAAATTTTCTGAGATTGGAGCAAGAAAAAATTCCGATCTCTTATGTTGCATTTAGAATAAAGGAATATCTTTCCTAGTTGATTCATCCAAACAAACAAGAATTTGAAAATTTAATGATTAGGAAATCTAAAGAAGAGGGCAATGAATAGCAATTAAAATAGTCAATAAATGGTGGACAAATTAAATGCAATGAATAGATTGAGTGTCTAAAGAAAATTAATATGAAACACAAAAATTTCTTAATTCTCATTCCTTTATTCAGCATTTTTCTTATTTCAAATTGCAATCGTTTGGATACGATTTCCTATTCTCCTCCCATAACTCCTGCTGAATTTCTTGCCGGGCAACACTGGATAGAAATTTCCTTGGGTGAAAAGGGTTTTATTCTCAGTCAACCTAGTTCCAGTTTTTTTGTGTATTTATTGAGCCTCTATTATATTTATGTTGGATTTAAGTTCTGGCAAAATATCCAAAATCAAAAGTCTCGTTTTTGGTGGGCGGTTGGATTTCTGTTGACTGGTGTTGCCGCTATTTTGGCAGGAACGAGCTATCAAGCACTAGGATATGAATTGAAATGTGAGGGGAGAGAGTTCTGTCGTTGGACAACCTGGTGGGAGATTAACTACGAGATACTTCAGAATGCGGGGATGAATGGCTTTCTAATTGCATCTGCATATACCAATATGATAGGTAGAATTCGAACTGGAATCATTGGTTATGCTGTAATAAATTCATTTCTTTATTCCGGTTTGGTTCTTTATGGTGCAGTTGTTCCCATTCAATTTATTATTTCATTTGAATTTTTAGAGATTTCTTCCTTACCTGCTGTGTTAATATTTCTTGGAACTTCAGCTCATGGATATTTTAAGTATAAAGATTCAATGAATTTTCATCTGTTGATAACATGGAGCCTGCTGATTCTTGTAATGATATCCTATATCGTATCGCTAAATTATGATATAGCTACCGCTTTATGGAAAAAAGGAATTTGGTTTACGGAGAATGATGTCTTGCATGTAGGACTGATTTTTTGGGTAGCCTATATTTCCAAATACCTCCCCAATTTAATTCAAGATCAAGAGAATTAAACAGGGTGTATATAAATTCAAACTTGGGATACAACAAGATCCAGCTTCAATCCGAAGAAATAATTTTTACCTTCTGGTTGAACTTTTCTTTGAAGCAGACCTTTTGTAATTAGAACTTGCATTGGATCCACCTTGGGCTCTCTGACTCCGAGGAGGTCTTTGAGGTTTAGGGGAAGCTTTCACAACATCATGCTTCATAAGCGGGTAGGGATGATCGGAGATAACCGGGATTTCTTTACCAATTAACTTTTGTATGTCTTTTAGGTATGCCTTTTCTTCGGCATCGCAGAAGCCTATGGCAATACCATTGGCACCGGCACGACCCGTTCGTCCGATTCTATGGACATAGGATTCCGGAATATTGGGGAGTTCAAAATTGATTACATGCGTTAATTCATCTATGTCAATTCCTCTTGCGGCAATATCGGTTGCAATGAGAACTCGGATTTTTTTATCTTTGAATTTATTCAGTGCATCTTGTCTGGCATTCTGGGATTTGTTTCCGTGGATGGCAAGAGTGGGAATTTTGTTTTTGGCAAGATGCTTGGTTACTTTGTCTGCACCATGTTTGGTTCGGGTAAATACCAAAACTCTTTCAATCTTACTGTCGTTCAGAATGTCCATAAGAAGGGAAGTTTTGTTCTCTTTATCAACGAAATAGATGACTTGATTGATTTTTTCTGCTGTGCTGGACACAGGAGTGACTTCCACTTTTGCCGGATTGGCGAGTATGGAGTCTGCTAGCTTTTTAATCACCGGAGGCATAGTTGCTGAGAAGAATAAGGACTGTCTCTTGTGGGGAAGCTTGGATATGATCCGTTTCACATCATGGACGAATCCCATATCAAGCATACGATCCGCTTCATCCAATACAAAATAATGTATCCGAGAAATGTCAACATGACCCTGATCCATAAGATCCAAAAGTCTGCCGGGAGTTGCTATTAGAATGTCGATTCCATTTTTGATTGCATCTACTTGTTTGCCTTGCTTGACTCCGCCATAGATAACCTTGGTTTTGAATTTAAGATTCTTTCCATAAGTTTCGAAACTCTCTCCAATCTGAATGGCAAGTTCTCTTGTAGGAGTTAGAATCAAACATCGAATAGATGGTCTGGTCGTTGCTTCTCGATTCTCTGCAGACATCAATTGTAAGATCGGTACGGCAAATGCCGCTGTTTTACCGGTTCCGGTCTGAGCACAACCCAGTAGGTCGCGTTTTTTGAGGAGTAAAGGGATAGCTTGAGATTGGATAGGAGTCGGTTGTGTGTAGCCTTCTGCAAGAAGTGCTTTTAATATAGGATCAATGAGTCCTAATTCTTGGAATGATGTCATATAAGTTCATCATTTTAACTTGGTTGCAGGTGACAAATGATTAAAAATGGTTTTATTTCTTCCCTGCCCACCTGCCATAGATAGAGAATACTGCAGGAATAAAGAATAGAGAACCAAAAGATCCAAAACCCAAGCCCCAGGCAAGAGAAAGTGTCATAGGTATAAGGATTGGATCTGAACCACCCAGCCCGTAAGCTGTGGGAATCATTCCTGCCATAGTTGTAAATGTGGTTACCAATATGGGTCGGAAGCGTTCCGTTGCCGCATGGACTAAGCATTCATAAAAATCTTCATTGTTCTTCTCATAGTCTTGGATTGTGGATACCAAAACAATGGATGCATTGACTATTACTCCCGCCAAACCAATAATTCCTACCATGGCGAGAAAGGATAGAGTTTTGCCGGATAACAAGAATCCGATGACGACGCCAATAAACCCTAGTGGAATGCAGGCAAGAATCACCAATGGCTTCTTGGCACTATTGAAAATTATAGCAAGGATTGCATAAATGGCAAAGAATGCAAGTATGGTTGCTTTACCCAAAGACACCATGGATTGGTCAGTTTCTTCTTGCTCTCCCCGAAATTTGATTCCATAGCCTAGATACCTTTCACCAATATTTCCGAATTGTTTTATGATTTTTTGGTTCACTTGTAGGGAACTTGTAGTAGCTTCATTCACATCTGCTGTTACTGTAATTGCCTTTTCAAAATCATTGTGAAAGTATGCTTCCACTCCCTTGTAAATGGTTCGTTCTGTAACTGCTGTAATCGGTGTTAATAATCCATAGCGATTGGGTATTTGGATGGAATCCAGATCTGAGGGATCATTTCGGTAGTTGTCTTGGTTTAGAATCATTACCTTGATTTCATCTTTTCCCTTACGTAAGCTAGCCGCTTCCAATCCTTCCAGTGCAGTTCTGACATAGGTCGCAACTGTGTTCGTATCAATTCCGGTAAGTGCCGAGCTACTATCCTTGACTCGAATCTGAATTTCTTCTCTTCCAAAGTTGTAGTCATCATCTACATTGATAACTCCGGGAGTTTCACTAAGCATAGTTTTCATTTCTTTGGAAATTTCTTGCAATACTTCATAATCCGGGCCTTCGATCGCCACAGTTACAGCGGCTCCAATCGGTGGTCCATTCACAACAAGATCCACCATTACTTTATTGGCATCCGGTAGCGCCTTGAACTCTTCTTCCAATTCTCCAAAAATTTCCTGAGCAGTTCTATCTCTTTCCGTTTCAGGAACCAGAATGATTTGTAGCATTCCTAAATTCTCTCCGATTCTTGTGAGTGGATCGGTCGGATCAGTCTGTTGGATTCCGATTTTTAGAATTGCAGATTGCAATTCTGTATCTGGAACTTTCCTTATTACTTCTTCGAGATAGGAAAGCTTTCTTGCTGTTTCTTGAGCACTGTAGGAGGCTGGGAATTCCGCACGAACGAGAACATAGTCAATCCCCTCTTTGGGAAATAAATTAAAATTCATAAATCCTAATGTAACTATGCTTCCCAAAAGCGCCGTGAAAATAATTGCTAGAGTACGATATGGTTTTGCCACAACCTTGCGAATGAGTTGGGAAAATTTTCGGTTGAGGCGTTGGAAGGATGAGTCCAGGAAATCTCGAACATTTGACCTAAGTCTACCTTTCGTTTTCGATTTTTGTATGTTTCCCGAAAATGTGGAGTATCTGCCCGGTAGAAGAAAAAATGATTCGAATAAACTCATTGTTAGGGCAACAATCACCATGAAAGGAATCTGCCATATGAATTTTCCCATGATACCGGACATGAAGGCAAGGGGCAAAAATGCCGCCACCGTTGTCAGGTAGGAACCCAAAATAGGTTTGATAAGTTCCCTGGTTCCTTGGTATGCGGCTTCTTGTGTATCCAGTCCTCGGCTCTTGTACTTGAAGATATTTTCCGAGATAATAATGCTATTATCAACTAGCATGCCTAGTGCGATGATTATTCCCAACATGGAAATAAGATTGAAGGAAATGTCAAAAAGAGGGAATGCAATCAAAGTTCCCAGCAAGGTCAGCGGTAAGGATAGAGATGTCAGAATCGCATCCTTGAAAGAAAAGAAAGCAATTAAAACAAAGAAGATCAAGATTAAACCTTGAAAAGAATTTGTAAGCACAACGTCGATTCGCTTTTTTGCCCTCAAACCTTCATCGTTCAAGTCGGATAGAACCAACTTTTCCGGAAGTTGGGGCTTTAACTCGCTCAATCGCTTTTGAATGGCATCCACCGTTTCAATGATATCACCGGAATCTTTTTTGATAATCTGCAAGGTTATGGCTTCTCGTCCTTGGGAAAAGGCAAATGCTCTTGGCCTTTCATAGGTGGCTTGAAATTCGGCAAGTTGGTTCAGTAAAATGCTGGAACCGATTTCGTTGGAGCGAACCGGTAAGGTTTTCAATTCTGATAGTGTTTCAATCTCACCTGTAACCCGAATATCTTGTGTTATAGGAGAGAGAAATGCACCTGCCGGTATGGATACAAGTCTCTTGTTAATGGATTCGAATATATCCCAGAAGGTAACAACATATCTTGAGAGAAGAGTCGGATTGACCTTGATTCGCCATTCTTCTTTTCGTTTTCCAAATACATCCACACGAGAAACACCGGGAACCTTCCTCAATTCATCATCCAAAAATCTTGCCGAAGTCTGGAGTTCTTGTTCAGTCAACTCACCCGAAATAGCAATTTCCAAGATTGGGAAATTGGATGATTTTTGTTCTGTAACAACGGGGCGATCTCGTACCTGAGGAGGAAGATCGGTTACTGAATCGATGGCTCGTCGAATGTCGTTGACAACTTGATCCGGATCCGGATGTTCCAAGTCAATCTTGATATTTATGTCGGACTCTGAGTTTCTGGAGATGGATCTTACCGAATCCAAGCCTTCTACTTCTCGAAGCTTTTCTTCAATGGGTATAGTAATTTTCTTTTCAACATCAACAGGGTTGGCTCCGGGAAAAACGGTTAGAACACGAACCTGCCTCAGATTGACTCTGGGAAATGCCTCTTGCTTCATAGAATAGAGTGCAATGATTCCTGTTAAAAAGAAAAATATCAATGTTAGATTGGCAACAAGAGGATTGTATATAAAATAGCGAACCATGGTGATAGTTCACTTTGAAATCAGCAAATCATGAATCAATCTTTTTTGTAAAGTTGTTGTTCAAACATTCAGTCTTTAGGTATTTTTTTCTCGACCGGGTTCTAAATTAAAAAGTAATAATTTTCTTGATTGAATTCTCCAGCGTGGTAAAGGTTTGACCACGATAGCCGGTTTCAAAACAATGAATCATGGAACCGGAGACTCTTCTAACAACGATATTTGCCGGAGTATTAGTCGGAACTCTAGCTGGGTTATTTGGAGTTGGCGGAGGGATCATTGTTGTTCCTGTTCTAACATTTTTATATCGTAAGTTGGGATTTTCAGAAGATATCATTGCTCACTCAGCTATTGGAACCTCGCTTGCTACAATTTTTTTTACATCATTTTCCTCGCTATATACGCATCACAAAAGAAATGCTGTGTTATGGAAAGCTCTGTGGATATTGATTCCGGGCATTGCAATCGGGGCTTATGGGGGATCGTTTTTTGCTTCGGCTTTGAAAAGTAAATTCCTAATTGGAATCTTCATATTCTTTATTTTTGTTTTCTCGGGACGCATGCTTCTTGGTGGAAGAAAGGAGAGGGCGCAAGCAGGATTGGATTTGAAATCGAATGAAATAAAAGGGAAGTCGGAAATATCGACTGACGAAATAACTAAAGAGATTTTTCGCTACGAGAATCTACCTTCCAGAATAGTGCAGTCATTTATCGGTTTAATCATTGGATTTAGTTCGGCACTTGTTGGTGTGGGTGGGGGAGTTTTCACTTCCACTTATCTTTTGTCTTTCAAGACACCCATTCATTTGGCAATAGGAACCTCTGCGGCGATAGGGTTTCCTGTCGCAATTGCAGGAACGGTCAGTTTCATTCTGAACGGATGGAATCATCCTTTACTACCTGAGGGAAGTATGGGTTTTGTCTATCTTCCGGCACTGGTTGGTATTGTTTTGGGTAGTGTACCTTTTGCTTATTTGGGTGCGAGGTTATCTCATAAGATGGATAAGAAT
>JAFIGA010000008.1 GCA_020831715.1 Leptospira sp.
TGCCACCATCATAAAAAATTGCAGAATCATAATCGGTTTCATGCAGTTTCAACTGTTCTTGATTGGCGATTTTATAGATTGGATTAATGTTCACACCATGAATCCAACTAGCACCCAGATCCATGGGATAGCCGCAATCTCTGTAGGTATGAATTCGCCCACCTATTCGGTTTCGTGACTCTAAAACCTTTACCTCGCAACCTTGTTCCTGCAATTTTTTAGCACAAGCAAGCCCTGAAATCCCGGCACCAATTACAATCACCTTCTTACCGGAATTGGATGCTCCTGATTTATTGAATTTATTTATTTCATTTCCCTTGATCGGCTTCGACAATACAAAAGATCCATAGACCATTGCCGACAATTTTAGGAAATCTTTTCTGGTAAATTTTCCGAATGAATTCATCAAAACGATCTTACCTTCTTCTTAAAAACATATGCAATAAGGAAGAAAATAAGGAACTAATCAAACCAAAAGCCATTCCCATGAATGCTTGCTTTTTTACATCCGCCATCATTTGCTGTTGCATCTGTTGAGCTTGCATCTGCTGATTTTGTCCTGGTTGATTGGATTGTTGGTTGGCTCCATTGAGGTAAGCTTGTTTTTGCTCCGGTGAAAGTTTAGCCCAAACTTCCGGGTCAAATCCTTGTGGTATTTGTTCTTGGTTCATTTTTTTCCTCTTTTAGTGAAGTGAAATCACACTATTATATTTTTAAGATTTGTCAATTCTTTTTATGAATTCCGTAAAACAAAAAATTTGCACCGATTTGTTCATTTTTCCTTGCTTGATTCTGGTTAAAATTGTCTAATTAACATTATCTTATTTGGAAAAATTATGAAATTCATATTTGGAATATTTCTTCTATTGCTCATAAATAACCTTCTGCTCTCTCAAGCAACAAGAGTAATATATGAACAAAGAGTAAACCGACCAATTACGCCAATCATTGACTAGGGTTCCGAACTTGACCCCAGAAAACACTATCGTTTTCAAAACATAGTTAGAGATATTACATCCTATCCTGTCTTTGAAACCAATATCAGCCTTAATAGTGGAAGTTTTGCCTACCAAGCATTTTTAAATAGTGGGGACAAACTGGAGTATTCCATCCGAGGAGAAAAATTTCGATACAGCGAATGCCTGGGAGAAATCTGCGTTTTATTAACAGACCGTAATATGTTAGCCGTGAGTAATTATGCTACAGAGTGGGCGAAAAATAATTTCTTTAGTGAAATGAATTTTAAAACCAAACTAGGAGAGAAAGCCCTCTTTGTAGCGACAGAAACAAATGTCTATTTTTATAACGGATATACCAGCCAATGGGATAGAATCCCCTTAAATGGAGAAGTTGTCCGAGGACTCTCAGTTAAAAATGATTTAGGAGCTGTGATAACCAATAAAAGAATATTTGGTCTGGATTTCGAAAACAACAAAATGAACGAATACGATGTACGAAATAGAGGCATAGGCAGATTGGAACTAAAAGTGGATTCTATCCATTTTTTTACAGGCGACAGAGTCTTTCAATACTCCAAACATACCAATAACTTTGAAATCGTCCGACTGGATGATTGAAATAAAAAGTGGTTGAGGATAAACAAGATACAACAAAAATAAAGTCATTATGATCCAAGAAAATTATTTTGAAAAGAATCCCGATCTCCTCGAACACTTCCAATCCATCATTGACTGGGAAGAAATCATCCATATCTATGAAAACAATTTTGCGGATGCAAAGATATACCAAGAGACATCTGATTCTCGATTTGAACTGGCACCAACAACTATAGATGAAGCAAAGCAATTCTATGAAGAAATACTCAAGACCACAGGTGATATCTCCGGCAATTATGTTTCCCAAGTATCTCAAATAATTGATTCCAAGGGACTGAAATTTGAAAATGGTATCGTTACCCACCCCACAGAAATGGTGGAGATGATAGAGAAATACCAAGAAGCAGGATTGCATGCCATCCCTTTCAAACGAAAATTTGGTGGACTAGGTCTTCCCAATACAGTTAAGGCAATTGTTTCGGAAGTAATGTACCGTTCCGATACATCCACAACCATAGCGGCGGCAAGCATTGGTCTTGCGGCTATCTTGGAAAATGTAGCAAGTGAAGATGAATGCATGGAACTCATTCCACGATTCGTTCAGGAAAAATTCACCGGAACTATGGGTCTTTCCGAACCGGACTATGGATCAGATCTTCCCGAAGTAAAAACCAAAGCTACACCCGATCCCAACAATACGGGTAAATGGCTGTTAAACGGAACAAAAAGATACCAAACTGTTGCCTGCGGAATAAATGGGAAACCCGGAATGACGCTAGTTTTGGCTAGAACAGGAAATCCGGAATCGGGAGCGAGAGGACTTTCCTTCTTCATCGCAGAATCCAAAGACTACGAAGTGATTGGATTGGAGAAAAAGTTGGGACTGAAAGCTTCCGCCACCTGTGAGGTTGCCTACGAAAATACTCCGGCAATCTTGGTGGGAAAAGAAGGCTACGGTCTGGTGAAATACGTCATGGGTATGTTAAATGGAGCCAGGCTTTCTGTAGCAAGCCAAGGAACCGGTCTGTCCTATGCGGCATTTCGGGAAGCCAGTGAATATGCGAAGTCCAGAATTCAATTTGGAAAACCGATCATAGAGATTCCTGCTGTGGCGAAGATGTTGGATTGGATGGAAAGAGAAACAACTGCTATGCGCTGTCTTATGATAGAAGCCGCCTACTCTGTTGACAAATACTACTGGTCCGGATTTCGAAATTTGGAGAGAGGATCGAAGGAAGCCGAAGATGCAAAATTCTGGGAAAAGGTTGCCAATACACTCACACCCATTTCTAAATACTACAACTCAGAAACAGCTATCCGGGTCGTGAACACCGGGCTGCAAGTTTTGGGTGGAGCAGGATTTACTGAAGACTATGATTTAGCGAGACTCTACAGAGATGTTCGAATCACAAATATTTATGACGGAACAACTCAGATCCAGATCAATGCCGCTATTGGTGGGATTGTATCCGGTATGGGAGAGTCGGGAATATTTAAACAATATCTAAATCTATTGAGAAAACAAGGAACATCCTCCGACGATAAGCAGATTGAAAAGATAATGGACAATTTGTTCCAAACATTAGATGAAATTGTGAAAACATATAAGGCAATAGAAGACCGAGACAGCAAAGATGGCTATGCCTTTGAGGTAGTGGAATCTTCAGCACGAGTCATTTTGAGTTTGTTAATGGATCGTGCACTCGCCAGATCGAAAAATGAAAAACGAATACCAATGAATCGAAAATTTCATTTGGATAGTATCATTTGCCTGGAAGGCAACCTCAAGAAACTTCAAAACATATAGCAACTTTTCCACAAATGTGGTAAAATTTTGCTTTTCTTGTTTTGTTGTTTTTTTGTAAAATAGCTGTAATGAACTATAATACAGATTTCCAAGCTGTACTCGCTATCATTCTTGCTCTCATGATTTTTGGAGTTGCCTTAGAACTCAAGTGGGTGGCGTTTCAAGGAGTTTTGAAAAGACCTATAGGTGTCATCGCCGGAATGGTTGGGCAATGGGTACTACTTCCTTGGTTAACACTAGGAGTTACATTGGTTGTTGATCTTCCTGCAGGAGTGGAACTAGGAATGCTATTGGTAGCTTGCAGCCCCGGAGGAAACCTTTCCAATATCATCACTCATTTGGGGAAAGGAAATACCGCTCTTTCTGTAAGCATGACGGCAATTTCCAGTGTGGGTGCAATTGTAACTCTGCCGTTGAACTTTGCTCTCACAGCAAGCTTAAATCCTGTAACTCGCTCCTTGATAGCAAAGGGAGGAGACTTAGAAATAGAAAGTATCGAAATCATCAAAGGATTGGTAGTACTCTTGGTAATTCCCCTAACACTGGGGATGTTTATCAGCAATCGCTTTCCGCACATCGCTCATAAAATAACCCCATTTTTCAAGAAGTTTTCCAGTATAGCATTTATTATATTTTTAGCATTCGCTGTAGGTGGTAACTGGGAAATATTTTTTAAAAACATTGGATTTGTCTTGGTAATAGTAATCTTTCATAACGGGATGGCTTTAACGGTTGGCAATCTATTGGGAAGGATATTTCGCCAAGACAACCACAATACTCGTGCAATCATGGTTGAGGTGGGAATGCAAAATTCCGGTCTATCTTTAGGTCTAATTCTAACTCAATTTAAAGGGAATTTAGATATGGCATTGATTGCGGCATTTTGGGGAATTTGGCATATTATTTCAGGGCTGATTTTGGTTTATTATTGGAGAGCACAGGATGGAAAGGAGAAAGTGAATTGAAGGTTTTAATCACAGGTGGCGCAGGATTTATAGGAAGCAATCTTATTAAAAAGATTCGCAAGTCCCAACCAAGATGGGAGATTTTAGCAACCGATATACGACAACTTCCTCCGGACTTTTTATCAGACGACAAAAGAAACCAGAAACGCTTCAAGTCAGTTGTATTGGATATCTGTGACAGAGAAGAGGTAGTTCGTATAGCGAAAGATTTCAAACCGGACAGTGTTGTTCACTTGGCATCCATACTCAATCCACCTCCGGGTATGACTGAGGAAAAACAAAGAGAAATCGATATCGAGGGAACACGCAATACCATAGATGCGGCAATAATTTCCAAGGCGAAACAAATCGTAATCACAAGTTCCGGTGCCGCATACGGATACCACAAAGACAATCCGAAGTGGATCAAAGAATCCCATCCTACAAGAGGTCATGATTCTTTCGCCTATTCAAGACATAAACGAGAGATCGAAGAAATGCTTTCACGCTACAGGGAAACCAATCCTAAACTCAACCAACTCATATTGAGACCGGGCACAATACTTGGCAGGACAGTTAATAATTTAATTACCGATCTATTCCAGAAGGCAACTGTCTTGGGTGTCTGGGGAAGTGACAGCCCTTTTGTTTTTATATGGGATGAGGATGTAATTGATATCATTGAATACGGAATCGATAAAAAGAAATCCGGAATCTACAATCTTGCAGGAGATGGTTCTGTGGCTATGCCAGACATTGCCAAAATCTTGGAAAAACCTTTTACTCCTCTTCCTGCCTTTCTTCTGAAATTTGTTTTATCTATCCTGAATCCACTCCAACTATCCCAATACGGTCCGGACCAGATAGATTTTCTCAGATACAGACCGGTGTTGGATAATGCCGCCTTAAAAAATGAATTCGGATACACTCCTCGCTACTCTTCATTGGAAGCATTCTACGAATTCTTAAAGGCAAAGGGAGTCCGTTATGATGAAATTCTTTAACCGATTTTTATTAGCTACAATTTTCATCTTTACAATGACCACCCAAAGCATTCATGCAACTGAAGTCTTTCTTACAGATGAAAAAGGGACACCTCTAGACAAGGTAATGGTTACCATACGTCCTAAAACCATGTCCAAAGCAAGCACAGAGGACAATGGATACCCTAAGCCCGGACAAACCGAATCAATCTCCGAAGAACTCACCAAGTTTACCAGAAATGGTCGCATAACAATCGATTATCCAAAATCAAAACATAGCTCTTCTCCCAAAGTTCCAAACTTGGTTCTACGAGCACAAAAGATCGGCTACAAGGATGTCAAATGGGAACCTATATCCGGTAATTCTTTTCGGGCAAAAATGGAAAAAATCACCGATCCTCAAAAGTTAATCAACCAATATCCATCTAATACTTGGTTGGCGGCATTGGACTGGAAGGAAAATGAAGAACACAAAAAAGTTTTCTTGGAACAATGCGGATTCTGCCACCAACAAGGCTCTACTACTTTAAGAGTGAACCGATCAGAAGAAGACTGGCGCGAGATAATGAATCGAATGATCGGTTATGGATCCAGACCTAAAGGTGCTACGCAGAAAGTTTTGCCCGCATTGCTATCTAGATTGTACAAAGAATTATTGGAACATCCCGAAAGAGTAGAACCTCCCAAAGAATGGGGATCGGAAGTCTATTCAACAACCATACGCGAATGGCCATTGGGAGATAGTTATTCCCAGATGCATGACCTTCTTGCTCATACCAATAGAAAAATTTATGTAGGGGACAATCTCCAAGATAGAATCTGGGAATTGGATCCCCTAACAGGAAAAAATATAGTACACAAAGTCCCTTTTCAAGATGGAGATTCCTTGGGTGGACTGTTGTCCGGTAGGCTAAAAACTTTTCCCAAACATGAAACCTTTGTGGGAGTCCACTCTCTTGCCGAATCTTCCGTGGACGGACATA
>JAFIGA010000122.1 GCA_020831715.1 Leptospira sp.
CTCTTTGTGAGTTGACATTTTGAATCAACTTTTCTCCCAATTCCTGTAGTATGTTAGGTCTAGGATTCTTGGTATCCGGAATGGAATACGGTATCAATACCGAATTCGCATAACAATGGATACTCATAGAAAAGAAAAAACGTTTCGTCTCCATTAATTTTAAAACTGCTTGGACTTCCGGCTCCGATCCCGCTTGAAATCCTCTAAAATAGGGTGACTTAGGGTTGCCGGAAGAAGCACGTTCAATACCGCTGTTCCATAAGAATGGAAAATTACGATTAAGGTCAATATTTCTTGCGTTGGTTCTTCCCGTGTGAATGGTTTGAAACCAATGAGAGTCCAATCCGTCCGGATTCAAAATCGGAATCACCCAGATTTCTGTTGTCTCCAGATTTTGATATTTTTTAGAATTTAATATAGTTTGTTGGATAATATCATAGCAATGTTCTATAGCAATCATTTCATTCCCATGAATCCCACAATGGAAAAGTATGGGATTTCTTTCTGATTTTGATTCTCGATTGTGGGGTAAGCGAATTCTAAGAGCTGTGATTTTTCGATTTTGCACAGATCTACCAATATGGAATCTCTTGGCAATGTCCGGGAATTCTTTTTCAATACAATGGAGATAGAGTTGATTCAATGCCGACGTTTTGTATCCATTTAACATGGATTTGAGAGGTATGCAACCATTTTTAAGTCTCTTGTCAAATGAAGGATCAATCTCTGAAAATTTTGTCGGATAGGGTAGTTGTTGAAATGGAATTTTAAGATCACGCCATTTGACATAAATTTCCATTGGTATCAAGAATTGAATCGAAGAATAGTCTTCTGCGAGTCGAATGATTTCAAATATATCACCAGTTGGAATTTTGGAATAATAATCTTTCTTGGATATCTGTACCTTTTGAAAGTTTTCCTTGAGTGTAATATGTTTGATGGGTAGAGAATGCAATGGACCTAGGCAAAAGGTTATCAAAAACAGGAAGAGAAAAAGATTGATTTGGTGTATTGTAAAGAAAATTCCCCTGGTCAAGATTGGGAATTTGAAAAATAATGAACCCATAACTAAATCATTTTTAGAATGTTTGTACAGAGTCGAGGCTGTTTTCCTATGAAATTTAAATTTTTAATCATTTTTGCCTATGCAATTCTTTTTGCAAGCGCAGTAACTAGCTGTCGTATTTTGGAAGGAATGAGTCTTACGCCCAAAGAGTGTTCCCAAATGATTGAAAACATGGGATGCATTCCATCCGGTGAATTCATTCGAGGCAGCGATGACCATGAAAAGAATGAGCGCCCCAGCTCGAAAGTATTCTTGGATGCTTTCTATATGGACAAATACGAAGTGACCAATGCAGATCTCAGAAAATGCTTGAATGCCGGAAAATGCCAAGACTGCATCAAAACCGGGATCTGCAAAAAGATTCTGCCCAATTACGGAAAGATCTATATGGGAGACAGACAACCTGCATTAGGCGTTAGTTGGTACACGGCAAAAGAATACTGTGAATTTGCAGAGAAGCGACTTCCGACAGAGGCCGAATGGGAAAAGGCGGCACGGGGTGTGGATGGAAGACAATTTCCCTGGGGCGATGAACCGGCAACTTGCAAGAACTCAGTCATTGAAGAAAATGGTAGAAAGGGATGCTGGGATCGAATTTTGCCCAAGCCCCACCACATGACAACACGCGACGTCGGACTGTATCCACCCAATCAATATGGTCTATACGACATGGCAGGGAATTCATGGGAATGGGTATCGGACTGGTATTCACCTAGTTATGCGGCTTGTGGTAAGGACTGCCAAGGTCCGAATCCCCAAGGGGCATGTGCCGGGGAAAAGTCTTGCAAAAAGTTCGGCAGTGAAAAAATAGTCAAGGGTGGATCTTGGTGGTGGCCTTCCGGCTACGCCAGGTCGGCATACAGAAGACCTCATATCCCTGGAAATGATACAATCTACCATCACTTTGGTTTTCGTTGTGCAAAGGATGCGAAGGATTCGAAGTAGTTCACTTTCTCAGCCCGGTGGCTAATTGGGAAGCGCCAAAGGCTTCGAAAGCGAACTTCTTCGCTAGGGTAAAAGAAGAATTAGATAAGTTATCTTATTCTCCATGACAAGCTCTAATTTATTTTCCTACTAGTTTAAGATATATATGTCAATACAGCATCATTTACGTGTTATTCTCGTGGATCATCAAGATAGCTAAAGGTGTATAAGTTCTATATCTTTATATTGAAATTTTTTTATTTGATTTTGTAATTAAAATTCTAAATAAAATAATCTTTTTTTTCTTTACAAAATAATTCAACTATTTATTTTAACACTTGTGTTCTGAATTAGCATAACAAAACATATTTGTTATTATTTTAAGATTTATTAATGGCTGTATAAATTTTGTCCGGAATAGGGGGAGTCCAGTTGAATATTTCTACATTTTCCAAGAGAATTCTATTAGTTGAAGATCAACCTCTAATTGCTATGATGGAATCGAAAGGGTTGGAGCGATATGGATATGAAACAATTCATGTAAATAACGGGGAAGAAGCGGTTCAGATGATATCTGAAAACACCCTAGATGTTGATTTGATCCTTATGGATATTGACCTGGGTGAAGGTTTAGATGGAACAGAAGCCGCAAAGAGAATTCTAATGCACAAGGATATTCCCGTAGTCTTCTTATCGTCCCACACAGAACCGGAAGTAGTTGAGAAAACAGAAAAGGTATCATCCTATGGTTATGTTGTCAAGAATTCGGGAATTGTTGTCTTGGATGCTTCTATTAAAATGGCATGGAAGCTTTACCAAGCTAAGGTAGAGAAGCAAATTGCCAATCAAGCATTAAAGGAAAGTGAAGCATTGTTCAAGACCGTATTGAATGAAATACCCTCTATATCAGTTCAAGGATTTTCCATGGATGGGACAGTTTTATATTGGAACAAAGCGTCGGAAAAAATTTATGGATATTCAGCAGAAGAAGCAATTGGAAAAAACTTGCTTGATCTCATTATTCCACCACAAGCAAGAGAATTGGTTCAGAAATCTATTGAGAGAATGGCAGAAACCGGAATTCCTACACCCCCAGAAGAGCTCCAGTTAATAAAAAAAGATGGAAGTTCAGTTTCTGTTTATTCCTCCCATGTTCTGATCCATATTCCTGGAAAAGACATTGAATTGTTTTGTATTGATATAGATCTTACTAAGCAAAAAGTAGCGGAAGATGAGATCCAAAACCAATTGCTAACCAAAGAAATTTTGATCCGAGAGATTCATCATAGAGTATTAAAAAATATTTCTTCAATTGAAGAATACTTAATAGACGAAGCATATATAACAGGAAACCCGGAAGCGGACAAAGTTTTGCACGATATCATCTATCGTATAAGAACAATGCGAATTCTTTATAAAAATATACTATTAATTGAGGAAACAAAAGATTTTTCAC
>JAFIGA010000012.1 GCA_020831715.1 Leptospira sp.
GTTCTGTAGGATATCCACTGCCTTTTTCATATCCGGTAAGAGAAAGGGAGAGTGAAAAAAAATGGGGAGTTGTTTGGTGGGAAGGTCGTGGTAAAAAGAAAGAGATTCCAATTCAGAGAGAAACTCAGTCCTTTTTTTTATTAAATGACTATGGATCGCATCCACCCCCAATTCAGGGAGAGGATGACCGTGTTTACCTAATTTTGTTATCTGCATGTGGTTTACATGCTACAGTTTCCCAAGAAGCGAGATCCGCTCTCCACTTCCAATACAGGGCTTTGGATATCTCCTATGAGCTCGGATGGCTTTTTCAACTCTATTTTTTCTTTGGCAACGACATTGCCCTTTAGCTTTCCTTCGACAACTAAAGTCCCTACATCCAAATCAGCTTCCACTTCTCCGGAATTCCCGATAATCAATTTTCCTGAGGATTGAATTGTGCCTCGAAAATTACCATTGATTTTCAATGTATTGCTATAAACCAAGCTTCCTCTAAAAGTTATATCTTCACCTATTACCGTGTCTATTGCGTCTTCTCTCATGAATTCCTCTAACTGATACAATTTTTGGTAAACTGGGTATTGGCAAGTTGTTTTTTTATGTCTTTTTAACTCTTCTTTTTTATTGGAGTCTGTCCCCGACCCCAATTCTCCAGAGATATTTTTTGGGAACAGGTTCTTAATAAAAGGAAGCTGTTAAGTCTTGATCGGACAAGCCCAATTGATTTTCTGGATAGGTATGAAGGAAACTCTATTATTTCCTATATCAATAGCACCTATGATGGAGTGGACAGATCGTCATTATCGCTTTTTGATGCGATTGTTTACCAAGAATACAATTCTCTATACCGAGATGGTTACGGCTGACGCAATTATCAGAGGTAATCGCGACAAGCTTCTCGGTAAAAATAGGGACAATCCTGTAGTTTTACAATTAGGTGGAAATGATCCTCAAAAGATTTTCCAAGCATCCAAAATTTCTTTGGATTATGGATATGATGCCTTGAATCTAAATGTGGGTTGTCCCAGTGATCGAGTGAGTGATGGAAGTTTTGGAGCTTGTCTGATGAATGATCCAAATCGTGTCGTTGATCTAATGATTGCTATGAGAGAGGGAGGAAATATTCCTGTATCGGTGAAGCATCGAATCGGTATCAATGGGAAGGAAACCTATGAAGATCTCTGTCATTTTGTGGAAACTATTTCTGTTAAGGCAAATGTTTCCCATTTCATTGTGCATGCAAGAATTGCCATACTCGGGGGATTAAGTCCTGCAGAAAATCGCTCTATTCCTCCCTTGCGATATGAAGATGTATACAGGTTAAAAGAAGAATTTCCCCATCTTAGAATTGAGATCAATGGAGGAATCAGGGACTTGCAACAAGCAAAAGAGTTTCTGACAAGTGGTATTGATGCTGTGATGATCGGTCGTGCCGCCTATGAGAATCCTTTGCTTTTTGCAAATGCAGACGATATGTTTCATGAAAAAGATTCATCTGAAAATATAGATTGGAATGTAATATCTGATTCTATAGAAAAATATCTATCCGATCATATTGCCAATGATGGAAAAGTTCATCACGTTCTAAGGCACTGCATGGGCTTTTTTCATGGAGTTAACGGAGGTAAAAAGTTCAGACGTTTTCTAAGCGAAACAATGAACCGAGAGCCAAAGAATTCCAAACTTTTTACTCAGGCATTACAGTTCATTCAGCAGTAAATTTTTTCTTTCTAATCGCTGAGTTATAAACTCTATAGTATTCACCCACTCGCGATTTCCAGCTCCAATCCAAGTTCATAATTCTCTTTTGCATATTTTTAAACCTTTCCGTATCTTTAAAAAGTGTATTGGCTCTGTCCAATGCAAAATCCAGAGAATGAGATTCTCCCGGTTCGAAAATAATTCCCGTCGAATTTTCTATGTCAAATGGGTCTTCAACTACAGTGTCTTTGAGTCCCCCAACTCGACTCACGATAGGAACTGTTCCGTAACGATGAGAATACATTTGGTTCAGTCCACAGGGTTCGAATAGGGAAGGCATTAAAAAGAAATCAGAGGCGGCTTCGATTTTTCGGGCAAATTCTTCATCATATCCTTTCAGAAAGAAGAGTCTGTCTTGTGCATAGTGAGAATGGTGGAACAACTCGTTTTCCATTTTTTCATCCCCCGATCCCAAGAATATATAGAAGAAAGGATGATACCATTTGTTTCTGTAAGATGCTAAAAATGTTTCATAGCCTTTCTGCCAAGTAAGCCTTCCTATCATTCCAATGATTGGTCGATTTGGATTTATATCTCTTTTAATTTCTTTGAAAATAGATATTTTATTTTCCAATTTATTTTCTATATAATTCTTAACATTGTAGTTTTTATAGATATTGGTATCTGTAGAAGGGTTCCATTCCTCTTCATCCAAACCATTGAGTATACCTACGAAATCCTCTCGTCTGGTACTCAAGTTTACGGATAATCCACAACCTTGGGGTTCACCCAAAACTTCATTTCTATAACCTGGAGAAACTGTAGTAACTTTGGTTGCAACCGACACAGCTCCTTTTAAAAAATTGAGTTTTCCCGCATGCTTTAATAGATCTATGTTTAGATAAAAAGGTTCTCCTTTTAAAAATCCACAAAGCCATTCAGGATGATCCCCTTGGTAGGCAAGGTTGTGGATGGTAAAAACAGTGGGGAGTCCATCCACTGAAGAGTCATGAAAATAAACTCCCAATGCGGTGTGCCAATCATGTGCGTGGAATACATCCACTTTCAATAACAACGAAAGATGAAAGCAAGCATAAGAAAAAAGTGCAAAACGAAAGTGTTCATCCGAGTTCTCATAAATCTTGGGGAGATCTCGAAACAGTGGAGAATCAAAAAAGTATAGCTTTACATTTCCTTCTTCCGCTTCCAAAAAGCGTGAAGTACTTAAAATTTTGCTGGAATCAGACCCTATGATAGACTTCAGATCTATGCAGGAAAACACACGACCTGTGAATTTGGGTTCCTTTTTTAAATTTGCAATTAAGGGTAGGGCAACAGAAGTTTCATGGGTTTTGGATTGTTCTTTAGTAACGGAGGACAGCATGTCGCTGAGGCCTCCCATCTTGATATAAGGATAAAATTCAGCAGTGGCGTGGAGTATTTTCATAAAAATTGAACTTTTTTACAAGATTTGTGGAGTTCCTTGAGTATGCGATTTATTTTTTTTCGGTTGAAGGAAACCTACTTTCTGAAAAATTAGTTAATATACCTGAATTTATTTTAAATTTGGAAAAATTTTAACTTTCGGATGGGGGAAGAGATGACAACTGCCACAGTATCAGCACCTACTAATCATAAAAAACTCCTAGCATGGGTCGACGAGGTCGCGAAAATGACCAAGCCGGATTCCATCGAATGGTGTGACGGATCAAAAGCGGAATACGATAGATTGATGAAGCTTCTAGTTGATGAGGGTTTAGCTACTCCACTCAAAAGACCGAATAGCTTTCTATTTCGATCTGATCCATCAGATGTTGCTCGTGTAGAGAATCGAACTTATATATCCTCTCTTAAGCAAGAAGATGCAGGACCAACCAACAATTGGACTGAGCCTAAAGAACTGAAAGCTACCATGACCGAACTCTACAATGGTTGTATGGAAGGTAGAGTGATGTATGTGATCCCATTTTCTATGGGTCCCATTGGCTCCGATATTGCCAAAATCGGTGTAGAACTCACTGATTCACCTTACGTAGTTGTAAACATGCACATTATGACTAGAGTGGGTTCCAAGGTTTTGGATGTT
>JAFIGA010000125.1 GCA_020831715.1 Leptospira sp.
TACCACCTTCAGCACTATCAACTACCTAACTGAGACCAGCTTCCACCTAAATCCGGGCACCCGAGGGGGGAAATCCTCTTTATCCCCTGAAGTCTTATTTGAAAAAACTTCTAGGGTTGAAAAGGATGTTTGGAATTTAGATGTATGTGGAATACTCGTTATAATTGGAATTTATCCATGTTAAGCAACAGATTGATTTTTGTTTTTTGTCAATTCATCCTTTATAAACATCTTATAGGTATTCATATTTTTTATCTGACTTTCTAATTTGTAGTTTTCTGAACGAAGATCATAATCATTCTGGAGTCCTAACCAAAAATTAGAATTCAATTCAAAAAATTTTCCCAATTTTATTGAAATATTTGCTGTTATACTTCTTTTTCCATTCAGGATCTCGGATAAATTGGATTCCGGAATTCCTGTTTCTTTTGAAAGCCGATATGTCCATTGGATCCAAAAATTCTGTTTTTAATATTTCTCCAGGATGGACATTTAATAATTTTTCAGTTGCCATATATAACTCCCTTAGTGATAATCTGTAATCTCAACATTGTCAATGTATTTTTTATAAAATCAATTAGCTCAATGGTAAAATCACTCTTCCAATCCTTTTCCGTGTCGCCGAAGGCGCTTCATCCAGCCTAGCATCCATTTCCGAAGGAATGGTGCTGTGGTTACTTCCGTTGTTATTTTTATTTTTTCCCTGAAATCTATTTCCCGACTTATTTAAAGATAAGATCCAAAAACTCTTTTCATATCTTCGCTTTTCATGGCACCGGATATTCTATGGACTTCTTTACCATCTTTGAAAAGTATCAATGTGGGTATTCCGGATATATGATAGCGATTGGCGAGAGCTTGTTTTTCATCGGTGTTGATTTTTATAATAGATGCTTTTCCCCTCCATTCTTGTGCCAGTTTTTCCAATTCAGGTGCTACCATTCTACAAGGTCCGCACCAAGGCGCCCAAAAATCCACAAGTATGGGTTTGTCATGAGTTTGTATAAGTTCTTCAAAACTTTTTGGTAGAGTATTATCCATTGAATTTTCTCCTATCTATTAGACTTCATATACCCCATAGGGTATATGAATAAAAATAAAAAAATACCAAATAATTTCAGCGAGGGAATTATTTTTCGAAATAAATTAATTTTAAGGGAGACAAGCTCAATTTTATTTTCGAAACGCTGGAAACTGACTACCTTAAAGTCGATAATATATGATAAGGAATTTTGTATGAATAAAATCAATATTGCTCCCGGAGTGGAAGTTATCACAGAACCTGAAAAAACGATTCTTTTTGGTTGTCCTCCGGAAGTAATCAAATTTTTGGACATTCACTCTTGTCCCAGTCCGGATGTGATTGTGTTACCGGACACTCCCTATCGATTCAATGTTTTACAGAATTGTACTGAATTTCCTCTTTATTCTTTTTTATTTGTACAACAGAACTTTTTCAAAGGAAAGAAATTATCTATTGTAGGAACTGCGGCTCATCTTCGAGCCAATCGAAAATTACTTCGTCTGACCCTTCTTGGACCGACCAAAAAAGAATATGATAAATTAGGGACTAGTCCTTGGTTTCAAGATCTATTCAACGAATCACGATCTATGGCATTGAAGGACAAAAACGGCAATGAATTGGGAATTGATGACTTCGTGGATTTTATTCCCTTTCAGTCGGGTGTTGCACATCTCAATGACGGCTCAAAGATTGAACATATTGGAACGGATGTCTATAGATACAATTCGGAGAAAGTAGATATTAATTTTGATATTCCTCAGAACCCACCCTATGATCTTCGAAATGATTTTGTAAGTTCCTTACCAATTCATTTTGGTGCCACTATTTTAGGTGGTGCATCGGGTTTTATCACTGATAAGCCATGTTCTTCTCTACTCATTCACTATAATTCTGACTTAATGCTTGTAGATTGTCCTCCTTATCTTGATCAGGCTTTGAATGCGAGGGGAATTTCCAATACAGAAATACGTTCAATTTATTTAACACATATTCACGACGATCATTGCAATATATTTCCTCTTCTTAGATTATCCAATAAAATAAAACTTATATCTACCAAGGAAATTTTCTGGATGGCAATAATGAAGTTGTCATTACAAACTCTAATTCCTTATGAAGATTTGGAAGATATGTTCGAATTTGTTGAAGTGAAGGCAGGGGAAATAACCGAATTCTATGGGCTATCAATAGAGCCACATTATACGGTTCATTCAATACCAACAATTGGTGCAACCTTTCGAATGAAAGATGGAAATGAATCAAAAAGTATAGTGTTTATCGGAGACAATAAATCTTTTGTGGATATTAAGGAGTTAGTCACAAAAGGTGTGGTTAAGAGCGAAAAGTATGATACACTTATCCATAAATACACGGATAGATTTGATATACTATTTGCAGATGGTGGAATGGGTATTCTTCATGGTGATCCCAAGGATGCGCTCGGATCCAAGTCCGCTAGAATTGTTTTTATGCATTTGGAGAAACTCCCCGCAGAATTTGATGCGACCTTTTCTCACGCTGTGGCAGGAAAAAGATATACTATCATTCCCGGTAATGAAAATTCATATCTGGTTAAAACAATGCAGATTTTAAGTGATTCCTACAAACAGGTTTCTCGTCATTGGGAGACATCTCTAATGAATAATTTTCATATTGTTGGAGTTAATTCGGGTGATGTGATCTTCAAACAAAATGAACCATCAAACGGATTGATCTATATTATACTTTCCGGGAAGTGCAGTGTGATGTATCATGATGGGAGCAAGTTATCTGTAATAGCTTATAAAGAAGCAGGTGATTTCGTGGGAGAGATGGCAGTTTTGGATGAAAAAAAAGTGAGATCTGCATCTATTGTTGCATCAACTCCTGTTATGCTTTGTGCCATTGAAGAAAAACTTTTTCTGGAATTCATTCAAGATGAACAAAGAATCGAAGAAATGAAACACCTATGGTTGGTTCGTTCGGAGATTGAAAAACATTCTCCATTCATTGAATTTTCGGATAATGTGAATGATCGTATTGCAAGAAGTGGAAAGCGTGTTGAAGTGAAACAAGGTGAAACAGTTGTTGCTCAGGGAAGTAAAGACCAAGAGTTCTATATCATTCTATCGGGTAGTTTTAGCGTTCGACACAATGATATAAAGGTAAAGGTTTTAGAAGCCGGAGAGATGTTTGGTGAATACGGTTCCTTGGACGATTCCGTTCGAAATGCAACCGTCACTGCTACGTGTGATAGTGTACTTCTGAAGGTAGAAAGTCAAAATATTCGAAAAGTAGTTGAATCAGCTCCCATTTTTCATTTTAGCATGAGAGAAATTATGTTGAAGCGAGCCAAAGAACTACGCAAAATTGATCGCGCCAAAAAATGACTTCGTGGCTTACTTTCCAAGCTTCGTTTCATTGGAGAATAACTTAAAATCTCCATTTTGAGATTGGATTATGTATCCGTGGTTTTCTACCCAGTTTTTTTCCCAAGTTTGAATTGTTTCCGGTTTTACATAGGGAGAAAATCCGGAATAGGAATTGGTTATGATAGCATCTAGTTTTTTGCCGGCAACGATCGGTGTTTCGCTAAGTGGAAAAATTTGACTGCCAACAGGAACGAATATCCCCAGGTCGAATTGTACGCCTACCCATGACCGGGGTGGAATCTTAGAACTGAGTATTTCGATTTCCAATATTCTTTTCTTTTTTTCTTTCTCAGTCATCACTATTGTATGAGTTGCGGCACTCTGTTCGGAAAAAGGAAAATTCTTATCTCCGGAATTACGATACATTACCAAAGCCAAAACCAAAAATCCCAATGCATATCCCGACTTGGCAACCGAAAGTTGAATTAGTTTTTTATATCCCTGCAGAGAAGCAATCCACAAAACCGGAAGGATTGTATAGATATAATAATTGTAAAAGCTATTGTGCCATTCTCTTCCCGATAAAAAATGTATAAAGATAACAACGACTATATAAAACCAATAACGGGGAGCCAAGAAAAACAAAAATCCAAATCCCAAACAAAGTTCCCATACCACTCCTGACTTAGAGACAACAGTATCCCATACCAATCCCGGAGAACATATGATTGTTTGGATGAGTTGCATTTTGGATTTGGTATTCGTCCCATCCATCCAATGTCCCCAGATAGCATACCAATCTTCCTGTGCCTCCACATTTAGATAAGAACGAATTGCCGGTTGCAAGAATCCAAAATACAAAATAAGCAGTAAGGCAATTGAAAAATCATAAATTGGAAACTTTCTATTCTTCCAATAGAAATAGAATGACTCGCCTAAATAGTAGATGGATAGATACACTGCCGTGTCTTCTTTAACTGTTAGTATGAGAAAAATGAGAACGTATTCCGCGATCATCCATTTCGGTGACTGGTTGGCAGATTTTCGAAAGCTACGAATCCAATAAAGAATCAGAAAATACAAAACAAATAGTATTTCAAAATGATAGGATAGAGCCAAACGATAGCTATATATATTTCCGAAGATAAAAATAATCCAAATTATGTGCCACTTGGTATGTAATTCTTCATCACTTCTTTTTAAAAGATAAACCAAAAGTATAATGATTGCTATGCTAAAAAATAATTGTCCCCATGCAAGTGCAATTCTGTCTTGGAATATCTGAAAGAAAGGCGCATAGGCAATGATTCCGGGGGCAAAATGGTGACTGAGATAGGAAGAGTTTCCATCCCCATGAAACGGAGAGTAATAGCCCAATCCCTTAGTTACGTTCAGTATTACCTCTCCCATGGATGTGAAGTCTCTTTCTCCCAAGAAAAATGAATTTCTAAATTCATAGGTAATTGAAACAAAATGAAAACAAAATGCTCCGATCAGCAAAGCAAAAAGACAGATTATGATAATGCGATCCAAAATTTCAGTATAAGAATGAAATGTTTCAGCTTTGGTATATCCGCCCCGCCAAGGAATGGTTCCCGTTAGGCTAAATCCCAGATTTATATTTATGAATAGTCTTAAGATACCCAGAAACCCCAGTAGATAGGCAAGGTTTTTGAAATAGGGTCTTGGATCAGCGGGTGAAGCAAGAAAAATATAAGAAAGATAGAGTATTAGAGAAGAATAAAATATACGAGAAGTAATATCGATTTTCATCGAATAAAATACAGAACTTTTCTTTCTCCGATTCTTTCTCGATTGGTTTCCACTCTGTTTTTGTAGTAATAGTTTTTTTCGGGAAATCTCTTGGCGAACAATTCGTAGATTTCAATTTCCAATGAAAGCATGGCTTCGGCAATTTCCTCGCCTTTGGTGTTTTCCAATTGGGAAAGGTTCACCATAACATGACGAGAATTAATGCAGTCCGGCTTGATTTCATAGCGTATTAGGTCAAAATTCTTTTTGGTAATGGTTCCACCCACACAGGTTTTGACACCTCGGTCACGCGCCATCTTAACTATATTGGAAGTGACTCTTGTTACTTCTTTATCATCCGGTTGTGCATTCATGGAAGCCGAAAGATCGGAACGAGCCGCGGTTATGCTATCCAATTCTCCGAGGTTGGGGCTATCTAAGATATCCATATAATTTTTGTAACCGGTAATAGTTTCCAGATTGATGGACTTTCGAATTCCTTGGTAATAGACGGGATTCAAAACATTCTTCATAGAAGAGATGAAATTCCGAAAAGAATACTCCGATTCAATCATGGGTGCCGAAATTCCCGCAACACCGATTCTTTGGCAGATGCGCATGTCGTTTCTTGCTTCCGGCCCGCCAATTTTGACATAAACAGGGAGTTTGCTACCACAGAGAACTTTTAATTCGAGGATTTCATCTTCGCCCATGTCCTCGGTTTCTGTTCCGGTTTTGATTGCTTGGATCGGATAGTATTTCAGGTATTCTTCTATTAAGGACATGGCTACCTCTCTAGGTAAGATCGGATATTCAAATTTTCGTACAAGTCTTTTTTTGAATTTTTTTGCCTTTCTTGACAGATTTTTACCTATATTCATTCTTACCGTGAACATGCCTTTTTGGAAAAAATCAAAATCTATTGAGAAGGAAGAAGATAAGCCTTCTTTCCTGTCTTCAATAACATCGTTTCTAGTTATCATAATGATGGTATTCGCATTCAAGTCTTCTATTTTGGATGCAAATAATATCCCATCTGGTTCCATGATACCCACTCTGAAAATTGGGGATTTTTTATTTGTCAATAAAATGCGCTACTCTCTCAGAGCTCCTTTTTCTGAGAAAGAGATCTTTCGAATCGATGACCCCAAGCGAGGCGACATTGTTACCTTTATTCCCCCTGAGGATGCTCTGAATTATGGGGAAAGTCGTGAGGGTTTGTTTTCCAAGAGATTTGTCAAAAGGGTAGTCGGTATGCCCGGCGATACCATTCGGCTTACAAGAAAATACAAAGATACGGCAAAAGGTCGAGTCCTCTATGCATTTATAGAATTCAAGCCAAAGGGAACTGATAGTTTTCAAGACTACAACCCAACCGAGATGCCTCAAGGAAATGAGCTTGCCGATATTGATAATATCGATGCTGCGCAGAGATCCATTTTTCTGGAAGACAAGGATGGGTTTCAGCACATGATTATCGAAGGATTTGAAGATGATCGCAGATCATCATTTCGAGATTATTGCGATTTTACCAATGGTTGCGAGATTCCGGCGGGTTATTATATGGTTATGGGTGACAATCGTGATGATTCCCATGATTCGCGAGCCTGGGGTTTTGTGCCACGAGAAGACATTTTAGGTAAGGCATTGGTGATATATTTCTCAATCAATTGGAAGGATCATACCTGCCAATTTAAATCCGGATTGGAACTATCTGAGGTAGGAGAAGATCGTGCGGAGACCTGGTCAGCCGAAGAAATTGGCAAATACTGCCATGAATCCGAGCATGCAGTCTACCGCTATAGTTCCGGCCAATACGAAGACGAACCAAGAATGTCTTGGTTAAAAAGAACGATTCTCTACAGACTTTGGAGAATGGAAGTTCGATGGAAGAGAATCGGAAGAATACTGAGATAAAGCCAAGATCTATATGGTCGATGGCTTCATTGGGTACGGAATTTACGGCTATTATTTTGTTTTTTATTTTAGGAGGATCCTGGTTGGATCAGAGATACAATAGTTCCCCTTTTATATTGTTGCTGGGAATGCTACTTGGATTTGGTCTAGGTTTATTCCATGTTATTCGAAGATCTAAGGGATTTTACTCATAATGGATTTAAGCAAAATACCGGTTGTTCCATTTCAATTGATATTATTCTCCTTGGTTTTTTTGCTATTGGGGATGGTATATTTTTTATTGCCTGATTTCTTTCAAGGTGCAGTTTGGAGCGTAATCATTCAGATTCATTTCTTTCAGGGGAAATTTCTCTTTTTCAGATTGTACAAAGACAGGTCAATGACCCTTCAATTGCTGATTATGACTCTTTCTTTTTTTGCAAATGCTGCATTTCTTGTGATTTTTGGAATTCCAAAGGGGTCTAATTTTATTTTGGGATTTTTTCTTGCCTATTTTATGTTTCTTGGAATCTTTGTAATATCGGCTATTTTATCAGTAAGGGTAGTTCGCAGCAATATATGAATCATATTAACAATTTAAAACGTCGTATTTTTCTTTCTTCCATTGCTTTTTCTTTGGTTTTTGGATCCGGACCTTTGTATGCATCCGGTTCTGAGGATAAAGAATTTGACCTAAATGATGTCATCGTCCACCACTTGAGCGATGCTCCTGTGTTTCCTCTCAATTTTGGTGGAAGCAAAGTTTTCGAGGGAGATGAAGGTTTTGATACCAACAACTCCGCAATCTTTCATGATTCTGAAGGTAAGAACTACCACTATGCGGGTGGTTTTGACATGCACATCACTAAGCGTGTGACTATGATGTGGATTGGTTGCTTGATTCTTTTTGGAATTTTTATTCCAGCGGCAAATATTATCTCTCGCGATCCAATGAAAATCTCAGGAAGATTCGCCTCCGGCGTAGAAGCTTTTGTCAATTATATTAGAAAAGATGTTGTAGATGCCAATCTCCATGGACATGGACACGCTTACCACCACTACATGCTTTCGCTATTTTTCTTTATTTTAATCGGAAACTTGATGGGTCTGGTTCCTCCTGTTGGAGAAATCCTCACTCTATTCTCCGATGCCGGTCACCACCACGTCATTGCCATGTTTTGGAGTGGAATAACCACTACAGGTGACGTTGCTGTTACTGTTACCTTGGCTATTTTAACATATTTTTTGATTATGGGAACAGGATTCGCTTACCAAGGCTGGAAGTTCATTCCTTATTCTGTCCCCAATGGTGTACCTTATGCACTATGGCCTTTGATGTGGCCACTAGAGTTCATTGTGTCACCTCTTGCCAAGTGCTTCGCATTGACTGTGCGACTTCTTGCCAACATGACTGCGGGTCACGTAGTTATCTTGGCTCTACTCGGATTCATTTTTAAGTTCCAGACATTTGCCATCGTCCCTGTCTCCATTGTGGGCGCGGGGCTGATCTATATTCTGGAAATACTTGTTGCTTTCTTGCAGGCATATATATTTGTCCTGCTCACATCTATCTTTGTTGGATCGGTGATGCATAGGCACTAGAATGAATTATTGTAAAAGTTAAGAATATAAAACAGGAGTATAACTCATTATGGATTTTGGTTTAGGATACATTGGAGTTGGTATAGGAGCTGGTCTTGCTCTATTGGGAGCTGGTCTTGGTATTGGAAGAATCGGTGGTTCTGCTGTAGAAGGCGTTAGCCGTCAACCGGACGCTGCCGGTTCTATTTTGACTAACATGATCGTAGCTGCGGCTTTGATTGAAGGTGCGGCTTTCTTCGCGCTTGTAATCATGTTCCAAGCGGCTGGCGTATTGAACGGTGAACTTCCCAAAGCCGTAGATCAAAAAGCCCCTACTGCTGTAGAACAACAGAAGTAAGGTAGGCGTCATTTGGTTTTGTTAGCAGCTGGTAGTTTGAATCTACTGGATGTGAATCCGGGTCTGGTTATCTGGACCCTGGTTACCTTCCTATTAGTTGTCTTTGTTTTAAAGAAATTTGCCTGGGACAAGATTCTTAAAGCATTAGACGAAAGAACCGCCGGTATAGAGTCAGAGATTCAAAAAGCTGTCACTCTACGTAAGGATGCGGAGAAAGCATTAGCTGATTATCAAGCGAAGATCGCTCGAGCCAAGGATGAAACTTTAGAAATCATTGGAGAGGCGAAGTCGGATGCAACCAATCTTAGAAATAAGATGATAGAGGATGCCAATTCGGAGATTCGAAAGCTAAAAGAGCAATCCGTTAAAGATATTGAGCTTGCAAAAGCGAAAGCATTGCATGAAATGCAAATCCAGGTAGCAGAAATGTCAGTGATGATTGCTAGTGAAATTCTAGAAAAGAATCTCAAGAAAGATGAATACCAGGCATTTATTGATAAAGAATTAAGTAAGTTAGAAAGGATTTGATAGAACAATGAATCAGAGCCAAGTAGCGACTGTATATGCGAATGCACTCCTTGAGATAGCTGGGGATGGCAATCATTTAGAGGATATCGAGGGCGAATTACAAGGAGTTCATGAAGCTTTTTTTACAGACCCCGAAGTAAAGCACTTCGTATTGGCTCCTATTCTTAAGCGAGAAGATAAAGAAGTAATACTTCTTAAATCATTGCAGGGGCAAGTCAGTGAAGTGGTTGCCTCTTTTATTGGAATATTGAATCAAAAAGATCGGATGGAGTTCTTTCCGGAGATTTGTAAAGTTTTCTCCGAAGGAGTGGATAGAGTTCGAGGCAGACAAGTTCTCATCGTCCAGTCTAAGGAATCCCTATCAGAGGATTCTTTGGAAAGAATTCGAAAAACTATGGAAGAAAAATTCAAGACAAAAGTCGTATTGAAAGTTGAAATCAATCCGGATATAATCGGTGGTTTTGTATTACGAATGAGCGACTATTTGGTGGATGCCTCAATGCAGAGTAAACTGTCCACAATTAAAAAATCACTATTATCCAAGAAAATAACCGTCGGAGCAATTTATGAAAATTAAAACGGACGAAGTAACGTCGGTTCTTAAGAAAGAAATTCAGAATTTTAAAAAAAATCTCAACGTAGATGAGGTTGGTACTGTTCTCGAAGTAGGGGATGGTATTGCAAGAGTCTATGGTCTCTCCAATGTAATGGCTGGAGAGCTTATCGAATTCCAAAATGGAGTAAAGGGACAGGTATTAAACCTGGAAGAGAACTCCGTTGGGGTTGTGATCATGGGAGACTATGTATCCATTCGTGAGGGCTACACGGTTAAGAGAACCGGAGAGATTCTTTCTGTTCCTGTTGGACCGGAACTTCTCGGTAGAGTTGTTAACCCAATTGGTGAGCCAATTGATGGAAAAGGACCTATACTAACTACTAAAACTAGACCGGTTGAATCTCCGGCTCCCGGAATCTCCAAGAGAAAACCGGTGGGTGAGCCTCTTCAGACAGGAATTCTTTCCGTTGACTCAATGATTCCCATCGGTAGAGGTCAGCGTGAGCTTATAATTGGAGACCGGGGAACCGGTAAAACTGCTATTGCTATTGATGCAATCATCAATCAAAAAGACACTGGTGTAATTTGTGTTTATGTTGCGATTGGTCAAAAGGCTTCTACAATAGCCGGTTTGGTGGAAAAATTAAAAGAAAAAGGAGCTCTTAGCTATACAATCATCGTAGCGGCTAACGCTTCTGATCCTGCTCCATTGCAATTTATCGCTCCTTATGCGGGTGCAAGTATGGCAGAATACTTCATGTATGATGAAGGCAAGCCTACTCTAGTTGTTTATGATGACTTGTCTAAGCAAGCAGTTGCTTATAGACAGATGTCACTTCTTCTCAAGAGACCTCCCGGTAGGGAAGCATATCCCGGAGACGTTTTCTATCTTCACTCCAGACTCTTGGAGAGAGCGGCGAAATTAGATGATCAGTATGGTGGTGGTTCCATGACGGCACTTCCTATCATTGAAACTCAAGAAGGTGAGGTTTCGGCATACATTCCAACCAACGTAATTTCGATTACTGACGGACAGATCTACTTGCAAGCTAACTTGTTTGCTTCCGGCGTAAGACCTGCAGTGGATGTGGGAACTTCCGTATCTCGGGTTGGTTCTGCGGCTCAGATCAAGGCAATGAAAAAAGTTGCGGGAACTCTGAAGTTGGAATTGGCTCAGTTCCGTGAATTGGAAGCTTTTGCCCAATTGGGAACTGAATTGGATGCAGCAACTCAAGCACAGTTGGATAGAGGATTTAGAATTGTGGAAGTTCTAAAGCAGAACGATAACAATCCTTATCCTATTGAAGAGCAAGTTACAATCATCTATGCTGTTACTAAAGGTGTAATGGATAAAATTCCTGTAGATCTTACTCAAGCTTTTAGAGATTTCTTACTCACTAACATGAGAGATCAGTATCCTGAGCTTCTTAAAGAAATCAAAGAACAAAAAGAAATCAAGAGCGAAGATAAATTCAAGCAAGCTTGTAATGATCTAGCCGAGACATTCTTGAGAAACAGGAAACAAGGGTAAGGAGTTAGAATTTGGCTTCCCCAAGAGAAATAAAAAAAAGGATACTATCTGTAAAGAATACGAGAAAAATCACTCGTACTATGGAGATGGTATCCACTGCAAAATCTAAGAAAGCTAGTAATCGCGTCAATGCATCGCAGCCTTATGCGAATAAGGTTCAGGAATTGATTCAATCATTGTCTTCTCTTGCCGGTCAAGTGGAGAGTCCATATCTAAGAAATCCCGACAAGACTCGAAAAGTCGGAATATTTGTTATCACGGGAAATCGTGGTCTTTGTGGTGGTTACAATGGTAATGTGAACCGTATGACCATCAAAAGGATTAAAGAGTGGCAATCGAAAGGTGCGGAAGTAGAGCTATATGTGGTGGGCAAGAAAGGTACGAATTACTTTCGTTACCTAAAGGTTCCGGTTTCTGAATCCTATACGCATATCGATGATAAAGCCGGTTATAAAGAAGCTGAAGAATTCGCTAGATTCTTTATGAATAAATTTGCCAAAGAAGAATTGGATGCAGTGGAGATAATTTCTACTATATATCATTCTTCTGCAAACCAAGTTCCCGGTATAACTCCTGTTCTGCCTATTCAACCTCCTAAGGTGGAAGAAGGACAAAAAGATTCAGGAGCAAAGGATAGCGTTATTTATGAACCGAATCCCCAAGCTATATTGGAATCATTGCTTCCTATGGTTGTAAAGGTATCATTTCAGAGAGCAATTTTAGAAGCAATATGTTCGGAACATATTGCACGAAGAATTGCGATGAAGTCCGCAACAGATGCGGCAGGTGATATGATCAAGGCTCTCAACCGTGGTTACAACAGAGCGAGACAATCCAAGATCACGCAAGAAATATCAGAAATTGTAGGGGGAGCGAGTTCTATCAACTAATTTGAATTCGGAGTAATTGTATGAATAAAGGTAAAATTAAACAAATCATTGGATCCGTTCTTGACGTAAGTTTTGAAGGCGGAAAACTTCCTGAAATCTATAATGCATTGGAAATCAATGCTACCATCGACGGGAAACCAACAACCATCATTGCAGAAGTACAGATGCATATCGGTGGAAACGCTGTTCGAGCAATTGCTCTTCAATCCACCGATGGATTGGTGCGAGGCTTAGAGGTGATCGATAGAGAAGCTCCTATTTCTGTTCCGGTTGGAGAGAATATTTTAGGACGAATTTTCAATGTATTGGGTGAGACTGTGGATGAGGCGGGACCTTTGGAAGTAAAAGAAAGACTTCCTATTCACAGAGCGGCACCTGCTTATGAGGATCTTTCTCCTAAGACAGAAATTTTTGAGACAGGTATCAAGGTTATTGACCTACTTGCTCCTTATATCAAAGGAGGAAAGACCGGACTATTCGGTGGTGCCGGAGTTGGTAAAACCGTTTTGATTCAGGAATTGATCAACAATATTGCCAAGCAACATGGTGGATTCTCCGTATTCGCCGGTGTGGGTGAGAGAACTAGGGAAGGTAACGACCTTTGGCGGGAAATGAAGGAATCCGGAGTTATCGACAAGACAGTTCTTTGCTACGGTCAGATGAATGAGCCTCCCGGTGCGAGACTTCGAGTTGCACTTTCGGCACTTACAATGGCAGAGCACTTCCGAGATTCAATCGGAACAGACGTTCTTTTATTCGTAGATAATATCTTCCGATTCTCCCAAGCAGGATCTGAGGTATCGGCACTTTTGGGTCGTATGCCTTCTGCGGTGGGATACCAGCCAACTCTTTCTACTGAAATGGGTGCACTCCAAGAAAGGATTACATCTACTCAGAGAGGATCTATTACTTCGGTTCAGGCAATCTACGTTCCTGCTGACGACTTGACAGACCCTGCTCCTGCAACTGCATTTACTCACTTGGATGCAACTACAGTATTGAACAGAGCTATTTCCGATAAAGGTATTTATCCTGCGGTGGATCCATTGGATTCAACTTCTCGGGTAATGAATCCTGATATCCTAGGAAAAGAGCACTATACGGTAGCGAGAGAAGTTCAGAGAATTCTTCAGAGATACAAAGACTTACAAGATATCATAGCAATTCTGGGTATGGATGAATTGTCGGAAGACGATAAAGTCTTGGTGGCAAGAGCCAGAAAGATTGAAAAATTCCTTTCTCAACCATTCTTCGTAGCTGAAGTATTTACCGGAACTCCCGGAGTTTATGTGAAATTGGAAGATACCATCCGATCCTTTTCTGAGCTGATCAGTGGAAAATACGATGATATGCCAGAGCAAGCATTCTATATGGTTGGATCTATTGATGACGCCATCGAGAAAGCTAAAAAACTAAAAGTAGGTTAATTGTATGGAAGAGTCAATCGACAAGACCTTACAACTATCCATTCTATCACCTGAGAAAAATCTATTCTCAGGTGAGGCATCTTCTGTGATTGTCCCCGGAGAAGTCGGTTCTTTCGGTATTTACCCCAACCACGCACCTTTGGTGGCATCCATGGACGTTGGTGTGATTCAGATCCGAAAAAAAGATGGCTCTTTAGTGAAATTTGTAGTGGATGGTGGATTCGTTGAAGTTCGTGGTGGGATAGTAAATATCCTTGCAGATGGTGCAGACAGCATTGATTCCATTGATGTTAAGGCGGCAGAGGAACGATTGGCTAAACTTGCTGATGAACCTGCTTCCTTCTCTAAAGTAAAAGAAATAAAAAAAGCTAAAACTCGCATTTTAATTAAACAAAATTAATTTTTAACCCCTCTTCCTACCGAAAATAATAAGGAAGAGGTGCTATTCATTCAAAAAACATGGTTGTATTCTGGAATTGCTCTACTATTCTTTGGAATAGGTGGATTCTTATTAAATGAAAATAGATACTTATTGGATTATATATATTCGCCGAAGAATATATATGTGAAGATAACCGGGTCAGTGATGAGTCCGGGTATTTATGAAATGAGACAGGGAGATATTCTGGAAGATTTAATTGATAAAGCCGGTGGTTTGAAAGAAAATGCAATGATTCCAAATTTTGACCTAGATCAATTATTATTGGATGGGCAAGTGATTCAGTTGGGAGATAGATAAAGGGAAAGACATGGCTGTAAATGGTGGAAATTTCAACGAAGACGAGTTCGACGACCTCGAGCCTGTATTAGACGAAGACTCATTCTCTTTTGATTTGGAACCCCCTGAATTAGATGAGGTAGGGCTTGACTCTATGGTAGCGAGTGCAGGGGATGAATACCCCGAAGAATCAGAGTTATCCGATAATGTAGATTTGGATTTGGACTCTGATTTATCCGTAATGAATGAAGAACCTAACAGTGACGATGCTTTTGGTTCCAATGATATAAATGATATGGATGATAGCATAGAATTTGGCGATGCTTCCCATCTTACCGAGAATAATGCTTCAGAATCCGATTTTGACTTGAACTTAGATATGGATTTAGATTTGGAGCTTGATGATGAAGATCCCGGTATTGATAAAAAAATTGATGAAATTGTAAATGATGAGAAGTCAAATGTCGGAGATGAGTCATCGACACAGGAAGACGAAGACGAGTTTGATTTTGATGACTTGAGTGAAGAAGATGAGCCTATCACTCTGTCGTTAGATGAATTAGAGAATATCACGAATACCATAGATCCCGAAAATATAGAGACAGTCGAATCAAATGAATCTGATTCGTCGGATATACCGAAGTTATCTACCGGATCGGAGCAATCCGGTATTGCTGATGATAAAGTCGTAGATGATTTGGATTTTGATGTGCCTGAGTTAGATGACGATTCTGAGGATTTTGAAGAATCTACCGAAAACCATTCTTTGGATGTAAATTCAGATAGCAATTTTTCCGACGAAGAACTAGATGAAATTCTTGGAACTGATTTGTTCGAAGAGGAAGAAGATCTTTCGGATGAACCTATTGCTTTATCAATGGATGAGATGGAAAATATTCTTTCCGATGAAGAAGATACAGAGGGTGATAGTTCTGATCTTGATCCTGAGTCATTTGACTTGGATATGGATACACCACCGGCTGACAATAGCGTGAAAGATGAGATAGAATTCGAAGCTATTGAGTCAACAGATGAGTCTTCGGAATCCGCGGAACCAACAGATGATTTTGATCCAATGGAATCGGATACTCTGTTTGATGATGATGACATAGCCGATGAACCAATTACATTATCAATGGACGAATTATCCGCTATAACCGGAGAAGAGGATTCCGCAGATGATAGCGAAATAGAATCTGAATCTGAATCCGATGATATAGATTTTGAATCCAAATCTGACGCTGAGTCTGATGATGATTTCGATTTTGATCTATCTGAGGAATCCGGTTTTGGTATAGATGATAGTGATAGTGAAACAACCAGCAAGGATTCTGAAACGGAGGATTCTATATCAGAGGATTCTTTTTCGGAAGATTCCTTCTCTGAATTACCTGAGCCGGATGACACTGTTGATTTTGAGGAATTCACATTAGGTGATGAAGACGTAACTTCTGAAGATACTAAGCTTCTCTCTGAGTCGGAGGAGGAAGATGAAAATCTTACACTATCCGATGAAGAATTGGGAAATATACTCGGAGCTGATGATGAGCTACCGGCAAGTGATTTATTCGATAGTGATGATGAGATTTCACTTCTACCTGAGGAAGAGGATGATCATTCTGATTTGGATTCAGGTGTAGTTTCGGATCTTACAGACATAGATACTTTAGAAGATGAGTTAGATGAAGAAACCGATAAAGAATTGCACGAAGATTCAGATGAAGAATTCGCAAGCGAGCAATTAGAGCAGGATGAAGAAGACCATAGCGATGAACCGATTACTCTGTCCTCGGAAGAACTAAATGATATAATTGGAGAATTACCTCCCGGTGAAGATTTGGAAACTATGGATCAAGTTTTCGAAGAAGAAATCATAGAACCGGAAGAAGATCTAGGTTTTGATGAAGAGAAAACTCCGTCACTTGATCTTAATGCAGATTCTGAACCCGAGTTGATTGATTTAGATGAATTCGCCAATGATGGTGAACTTTCTCCACTTGAAGAGTTGCGTTCGGCTCCTAAAGAAGATGCAATTGAACCTCCGAAGGAGGAGGATGTTACTTCTGAAGCATCCGTAGAAGAGTCACCTAGCACCGGTGCAGATGATTTGAGTCCGGAAGATAAGAAGAAAGTTCTTACTTACTTGGATAATCTACTCGGTAACCTACCGGATGATCTCATTAAAGAGTTTTCGAAATCAAACTATTTCGAGCTCTATAAAAAAATGATGAAAGAAATCGGGTTATAAGAATGAGCCTCCTTGAGAAGGCATCCCAACATATAGAAGTTGAGTCTTCAAAACCTTCCGGTCTTTTGAAGAGGGCGGAGGGGTATCGTAATGAGCTCCTAACTCAGCCGTCGATTCCTGACGATTTTCAGCCTACAGGTCTGCTTAAGAAGGCGGAGCGTATATTAGAAAAAGAAAAAGAACTCGAAAATGAAGTTCTTCAAGAGCCTCCTATTGTGGATGACTTTGATCTATGGGAAGAAGAAGCGAGAGAATCTTCCGAGAAGACACCGATTCAACCCCAAGAGTCCGACCAGGTTCCATCTAATGAAGACTATTTATTTGATGATGATTCCGACTTTACAACTGCACCTATTGAATACCATCTTGCTTCTAAAAAGCGAATTGAAAATTATCATTCAATCTTTGAAATTACGAAAGAATTGGCAGGCTCCTCTGATTTTGATTCTTTCTTTTCTAATTTAAATTATTCATTAATTGGGCAGATTGGAGCAGAAACATTTGCTGTTTTTTCATCTGTCACAGAACAATATGAAACTTTATCATTGTTGGAGCATCAGGGTTTTGAGCCTACTAGCGATTGGACGTTTCATGAAAATGATGAAACTTATAGAAAAATAAAAGACTCGGATTCTGTAATTTATGCAGGTGAACTTCTTTCTTCCGATCTCCCTACCAAAGAAAGGGATTATTTGGAAGCGATGCAGGCAGAAATTCTTGCGCCAATACGCAACGGAGAGAAATTTTTTGGTTTTATAGTATTGGGTCATTTAATCAACGGGGAAGAATACATTACCGATGATTTGGAATTTGTAAAAATAATTGGGGATATAGCCGGCTCAGTGTTCGAGCGTGTGAGAGAATTCGAGGCTCGAGCCAATGAGTTGGAAAAACTGGAAACCATAGTTCGAAGAAATGGATCGGTTTTGGATTTTGCCAGGGATATATCCGGTGTTAGAAAATTCGACACAGCATATGATCTCATGATTGATTATCTAAAGGATCATTTTGGATTACAGAAATTTACCTTCATGGTATTCGATCCAAAAATCAAAGATGAATACAAGGTCTTCGCATCCAATCAAATCAGCCCCAATGCATTGGAAACATTTCGATTCGGTAGAAATTCAGATTTGGTCGGAATGATATCCAATATAAGTGGAGTCTATCGTCTGGATGACTTCCAATCTAATTCAGAACTCTGTTCCCTTCTATCCAATGATGAATTAGGTGTAATGGATGATTTTGTTGTGATACCTATGATTAACTTGAATTGGTTGGTGGGAATCATGATTGTTCACCAAACTTCCATGCCTTGGACCGATTCGGATCGAGAAGTGGTTCTGAGTATGATGGAGGTAGCTTCGCCTGTATTTGCCAATATAATGATTTTAGATGAAAGAGACAACGCATTCCGCAATCCATTCAGTCCATTGGAAGATCGTTTGGATACTGAAATCAGTAAAGCCTCCGATCTAAATACTGCTTTCACCGTTGTCGTTTTTAAAGTTCAGAGTATTCCCAGAATGATTCAGCTATTGGGACATTCTTATTTCGGAGATTATTGTGACGGTCTAAGAAAGAGTATCCAAGAGCACCTCGGTGAAAACGATCATTACATTCGAGTGGGACAAGGTAAATTCGTAGCTATATTTCACTCGAAAGATAAAGAAGAAGCTGAAATTGTGATACGAAAGATAAAGTCTGATTTTTCACCCAAGGAACTAGATGGAAAAACTCAATTCAAGCCAAGTTTTAGAATTCTCAGCTTGGAATACCCAAGAGAGTCCAAGCTAAAAGAACAATTTGTAGAGATGGTTGACGAAGCTTAAATTATAGCTTCGTAAATAATTTATCCTTACTTCGTCTGACTTTTTTTGCACT
>JAFIGA010000025.1 GCA_020831715.1 Leptospira sp.
AATGTAGGGAGTTCCCCATGGATCTTCCACACCGGATTTATTTCGAATGATAGGCACATAATCTTCAGGAATATTATCGACCATTGTAGGTTTTTCAACTAAAGCCCTCAATCCTGGTTCTTCGGAAGGATAAGTTCCATATCTAGATGAATTTCTGTCCAACTGCATTTGTAATTCTTGGGCATCTTTTTTTAGCTGAAGAACAGCTGTATCTTCTTTCAATTCACCCGGGTTGATGTTTACTGCAACGATAGCAATCAGTGCACCAAGTATCATTACCACAACTGCTATCTCAATCAATGTCAGACCTTTTCTTAGCTTATTCTTAAGTCTTAGCTTTTTGTTAACTTTCATATATTCTCCTCATATTAAAAATTCTGTTGTATGTTTTTCGTTAAAGTATACATAGGCGTCATAATAGCCGCCATAATTGTAAATATTAATCCACCCATCACAATGATCATTATAGGCTCCAAACTCTGAGTCATGGATTTAATCGTGTTTTCCACTTCTCCCTCATAAATCTCGGAAAGTTTGTCCATCATTTGGGGAACTCGATCCGATGCCTCACCGGCTGCAATCATACCAATCACCATCTGTGGTAGGATTTGAGAGTTTGACAAGGAATCACTCAATTTTCCACCCTCTTTTACACGGTCGATTGCTCCATAAATCTCGGTTAAAAAGATATGATTGTTAACTATCTTTCCAACAATTTGCAGTGAAGAAATCAATGGAACTCTATTCATCAATAATACTGACAAACTTCTGGAGAAATTAGAAATCATCACCTTTCTCATTAGACTTCCAATGATAGGTACTTTCAGAAGAAAAGATTCCCATTTTTTCTTACCCTCTTTCGAATTCTTGAATCTAATGAAAATATAGGTCCCAATTATAAATGTTCCAATCATTACATGATAATAATTGGTCAGAGCATGAGACAAACCTATTACAATTCGAGTTATTAGGGGAAGTTCTGCATCAAATTGGGAAAAAAGTTCTTGAATCTGAGGAATTACTACTGTAAGGAGAAAAATCGCTACAAGAACAGAAAGTCCGCCCATAATGAACGGATATACCATTGCAACTTGGACTTTGGATTTCAACTCATTGGATTTTTCTTCCAATTCAGCTAGACGGTTAAGAGTTAATTCATAATCTCCCGTCTGCTCACCCACTGAAATCAAGGATGGATATTGTTCAGGAAAAATATCCGGGTGCTTTTTCATGGATTCGGAAAGTGACAACCCCTCCGTAATATCTGCACGTATTTGTATGATAACTTTTCTGAGATAGATGTTTTCGGTCTGGTCTACGATTGACCCCAGACATTTATCCAAGGGAATACCTGCACCCAACAACGTTCCCAATTGCTTGGCAAAAATTCCGACATCCTTTCTGGGAATTCGATAAAGTAGCTTAGACAGTATAGGAAATAATTCCCTTTCTTGTTTTTCCCTATCTTCCTCTATACTTTTTACATAGAGTCCCTTACCTTTTAGTTTGGTTCGTGCCCCCTGTATATTGTTGGCATCAACAATGCCCTTTTCTTCTTTTCCCTTTCTATTGAATGCGACGTATGTGAAAAGTGCCATTAAGTTACCCTCAAGACTTCATCGGGAGTCGTTACTCCATCGATGACCTTCTTAATACCGTATTCTCTTAGTACGGAAAGTCCACTCGCTTTTGCTACTTCTAAAATTTTATTGGAATCACTTCCCCGCAAAACTTCTTGTTTTACGGCATTATCCATTACTAGAAGTTCATAGATTCCGGTTCTTCCCTTGTATCCGGTCTGCATGCAAGAAGAGCATCCTACACCTTTATGCAGATGACCATTTTTTAAATCCTTGGACTTAATACCCAATGATTCCAGTTCTTTAGCCGAGGGCTTATAAGGCGTTTTGCAATCAGGACAAATTGTTCGAACCAATCGCTGTGCCATAAATCCAAGTACAGTAGAAGTTATCAAGTAAGGTTCAATACCCATATCCACAAGTCTTGTAACGGCAGAGGCTGCATCGTTTGTATGGAGTGTGGAAAATACCAAGTGACCGGTAAGAGATGCCTGGATAGAGATACGAGCAGTTTCCTGGTCTCGAATCTCCCCCACCATCACCACATCAGGGTCTTGTCGAAGTATTGCACGGAGGCCTGAGGCAAATGTCAAACCAATCTTCTCCTGCATCTGCATCTGAGAGATTCCATCAATCTGGTATTCCACAGGATCTTCACAGGTTATAATATTTCTTTCTTCCGTATTCAACTCACTGAGGGCGGAATACAATGTTGTAGATTTTCCCGATCCGGTAGGCCCCGTTACCAATATAATTCCATGAGGACGGTAAATCAATTCCCGAATCGTCTTCAACATATCTGAATAAAGACCCATGGTTTCGAGAGAATATTTCTGATCGGTTTTATTCAAAACCCTCATTACAATTCGTTCTCCGTATTGACAGGGAATAATGGAGACCCGAATATCCACATCTTTTCCGGCTAACTTCAGTTTAATTCTACCATCTTGAGGAAGTCGATTCTCTGCAATGTTGAGATTGGACATGATTTTGACCCTGGTAGATATACCAGCATGATATGACTTGGGAGGAGACAAAACCTTATGCAAAATACCATCCACACGATAGCGAACAATCAATGCTTTCTCGTAGGGCTCAATGTGGATATCGGAAGCCCTCTCGGAAACTGCTTGAGATAGAATCACGTTCACCATCTTTATGATCGGTGCTTCATTGGAAAGGTCTAGGGCATCACTGTCTAGGGCATCTCCCAGATCACCGAAATCCCCATCCATCTCATCCATGAGTTCTTTGGTATCGGAGGTGGTAGTATCATAGTGCTGGTGGATGATTCGCATGATCTCCGGTTCCGGAACCAAAACGAACTCAATGCGGTAGCCTCTAAGAAAGGTTCTCACGTCATCCATGGGATGTAAATCTGTGGGATCAGATATCGCTACTTTGATGGTTTTCTTATTAAGGGCAAATGGAACCACTCTACTCTTTTGTATGAGTTTATTGGGGACTAAACGGAATGCATCTTCCATTTTCTCCAATTCTAATTTTTCTTGAAATTCTAATGAGTGTAACTTGGCAAGAGATTTAAGAATATCCACCTCACCCGCAAGTCCCTTCTTTTGTAGGATATGTGTAAGGGGTGCGTTGGATTTCGCTTGGGATTTGAGGGAATCTTGTAGATCTTTTTCTGTTAAGACACCATCCTCAACGAGTATATCTCCAAGTGTCTTTTTCATCTCAGTTTCTTTTCTCGCTCTCTTTCTTCTCTTTCTTGCTCAATTTTTTTCTGGATTGTGATACGATCTGCAATTGTTCTATCATCCAAAATATGGGGAGTCAAAAATACCATGAGATTCGTCTTGATCAATTGATTGGTAGTTCTTCTGAATAAATTACCGATGAGGGGAACTTCTCCCAGGATAGGGATTTTGGACAATCTCTTTTGTTTATCATTGGAAATCAATCCACCTATTACAATGGTTTGGATATTATCCACAACTACTGTGGTTTTAATATCTCTTTTGTTGAAGGTTGGGTTTCCACCGGTTGCTTCACTGGAAATACCCGCCACGTTCTTGATCTCTTGGTAAAGATCCAATGTGATCTTATTGTTCTTATTTATATGAGGAGTAAATTTTAACTTAATTCCCGTTGGACGGTATTCAAAGTTACTTACCAATACTGCGTTATCGCCACCACCCACACCGGCATTCCTATTCTGAGTTCTAACCGGTACATCTTGTCCGACATTGATTTCAGCTTCTTGATTGTCCAAGGTAAGAACCTGTGGTGCAGACAATACGTTGAAATTCTCATTGGTGGAGTTTGCATTTAAGATCCCAAGAATCTGCTCTCCTCCACGATTGATAAATCCCAAAGAAAAACCGGATAGCGTATTCACATTGGTAGGTCTTCCATTCTGATCCAAAACTCCACCTTGCTGGGCAAGTCCTGTGTTGAATTGTGTATAGGGACCTAGGCTTTGGTATCTCCAGTCTATACCAAAGTCGTTTAAATCAGTGGAAGTCAATTCAACAATTAAAACTTCCAATAGCACTTGCTTTCTTGGTTGATCCAAAACCGTAATGATTCGTTTTATTTCTTCCCATTCGGATTGTCCGGCAGTAACGATCACTGAATTTGATTCTTTATGGGCTACGGCTTTGATTTTTTCAACCTTACCGGGAGTTTTCTTCGTAGCTTGATTAGCAGGCTTAGGAACAGGCTTTCCGTCCGCAGTAGTTGCTTCACCACCACCTCCGGAGTCATCTATGACTTCCGGCATATCCAACTTAACCAAAATTGCCGCAATCTTTTCTGCTTCGTTGTATTCCAGTGTATAGATATGAATGTCACCGCTTGAACTAATAGATCCGGGACCGGTTGTAGGCTGAGGAATGTCCAAATTTTCAACTAATTTTAGTAATTTATTGATATCTCCCGTTGTTCCGGATAGAATCAATGTATTGGAATTCCTTGTTATGATTACATCTGTATCGGATGAAGTTACTCTTTTTAAGATTGGTTCCAAGTCAGAACCTGCTGCATGTTCCAAAGGAATTATTTGTGTGATAATCTTGGAATCTAATTCTTCGGATTCCTGAATAAGTTCTTTTCCGATTCTAACAATAGGTGCCTTTGCAAGAGCATCTTTAATTTTTACAACTTTTATGATATTATTTTCTTCAATCACACCGAAGCCTTGGGCTTCCAAAACGGACTTCATAAAATCATAAGCCGCCTCAACAGGAACTCTCTGTTGTGAAATTATAGTTATTTTTTTACCTTTAAGACTATCATCTATTAAAATGTTTTTCTTAATGATAGCACTCATTCCCATAAGAAAGTCTTTTAATTCCGTATCTCTCCAATCTGCGGTAAAAGTTTTACCGGATAGTTTTTTGGTGGTCACCTGGTTTGGAGTATTTTGTTTGTTTTGATTATCCTGAGCAAAAATTTCTAAACAAAAGCTCAAAATTAGGATTGTCAAGTAAAGGGTGAAGGATTTTCTATTTCTCATATTTTCTTTTTTCATTATAGTTCACTTCTCTTAATTTCTAATTAAGAATTCATATGTTATTATTTTACCTTTTCTGTCTAAATCTATAGCTATTTTGGGAGCTGTCTGAACTGATTTCCATATTTCCAACATTTTTTCGGTTTCATTCAATGGCATACCGTTAACTCTTTTCACAATATCACCACTTCTCGCTCCGAGTGAATAAAAAATATGGGAACGAGCAACTTGGTATAGTTTATAACCTTCTATCTTTCCATCGACCAAATGAGGTCCAAATCGCGCATCTTTGTAGATAACATTCGGATCTTTTAGCTTACGATTTACATCCTCTCTAGATAAGACTTTCTGAATCGTTTGTGATGATGTCAACTGTTGTGTGTCGGAATCTGTTTCTTTTTGTTTGATTTTTTCCTTTGCCTGGGCTATGCTTTCCCCAATCAAAACCTTGAGATTCAATTTTCCTCTTTTCAGAATGATAAAATGCTGATCAATAGAGCGGATTCTAAAGCTACCTAATTGTTCACCAATGGAATATTCCATTGTGTTATTTGATTTATCTCTCAAAGTTACCCTTGCAAAGCTACTATCTCCACTAATTGTTCCCGTTACAATCATGGGGTCAATTTCAGTGTCATCTTCGGCAGAATCCATTCCATCTATTCCTGCAGCACTCCCATCAATAGATCGCTCTCCGGTTGAGTCAATGGAGCGACCTCGAATAAGATTACCGGATACCACCTCCTCATAGAAACTTAGAGAGCGGACAACCTCTGATCTAGGAGTTCTTCCCTTTGTTGCACTGGAAAGTGTGGGAGGACCCGCCTGGAAGAAAACAATAAGAATCATACGAATTAAATATGCCAAGGCGTAGGTAAAAAGAATTACTACGGGTATGAGTGTATAGAACTTATTGTTTTGTAATCGGGAAAGTATGATATTCATAAAGGAATGAGAGTATTGCCTAAACTATATCGATACCTTCCCAGGAGCACGTTGAAATGCAAGAAAAATCTATATACCTGCGACTTTTGTAGGCAAATTGGTTATAACTTTTTTATAAGTACGGAGTGCAACGGATGGATTGTATAGTTTTCCATTTTTATGCACCTCGAAATGAAGATGAGCACCCGTAGCAGTCCCTGTTCTGCCCACAGCAGCTATCACCCGCCCCATCTTAACCTTTTCACCAACATTCACAACAATCTTGGCACAGTGGGCATAGACCGTCTTATAGCCATTTTCATGAAGCAAAATTACAGTGTTTCCATATCCACCATTCTTACCCGTAAATACAACTTCACCATCGGAAGCCGCCATGATGGGAGTCCCTAATGGTGCAGCTAAATCAAGCCCGGAATGAAAATTTTTACTAAATTTATTGAATGGATCCTTTCTTCGTCCATAACTGGAACTGATTCGGCTTCCGGGAACAGGATTGATGAAAATTCTTTCAGTAACAATTTTTTTTCTGGAAGCATTCCCTGTTACTACAGGAATTTCAAGAACGTCTCCCAAACGAATTATGTCCGTCTTAAGTCCATTTTTGGACTTAATGGTGGCAACCGTTGTATTGTAAGTTCTCGCGATGGATGAAAGAGTGTCTTTGACTTTTACTGTATGATTTTTTACAACTATACCTTTTTCGTTTACAATTCGAGATGATACGATAGTTGAAAACTTCAAATATTTAGGCAAATCTCCCATGGGATCCAATATTTCTGTTTCTTCATTGGGAGAAAAATTGCCGGTTGCAAATAGCTTGGAAATTTTTCCAATTTCAGAACGATTTGTTGAGATCGACCGAGAATGGGATTCTTTCCACTCATCCAGCTCTTTTTCATATTTATCAAAAGGATTTGCATGCAAAACAAATGGAATGAAGAATAGAAATATTACATATCTTAGATTTACCATAACATATTTATTCTCGACACAAGGTAAGGTAAAACTTGAATTATCTTTAAGTTGGGTTGGAATCATTTTTTCTTCTTTTTCGGTTCTATTATTTTGAATTTTTCTGCTATTATGGCTTCTAAGTCTTCCATATTCAGTTCTCGTTTTTCAATCTCATCATTGATCTTATATATTGCCATTCTGCCTATTGCATATTCGCGGGACTCTTCGATTGGATAGCATTTCACCTTGAGAAGAGAGGGAGTCGATTCGATGTAAACACGTACTTGAGTTCCTTTCTTCAGTGACTCTTCTTTGGAGTAATTCAGTTCCTCTGTCAAAATATATGTTCTTTCCAAAAATATTTCGTTGTATTCGAGGGCTTTTTCTTTTGGAACCAACCTTGATGCACAATTTTGCATAAGAAATGTGAATGTAGCTATTAAAAATATAGCCGGTAGTCTGCGAAAAATAGAAAAACCCATTGTTTTTAAATTTTGTAGATTGTTGAGTGAATGCAAGATTTTTTCTGAATTATTGGAAAAAAATCAATTTTTTTGTGTACAAAATGAAAATCTACTTACCTACCCTATGAGAGGAAGCTTATGAAAGGAAAGTCAAGTAAAGTAAAATCAATTTGTCGTTATGAAAATTCAACCATAATTGTAGACGTAGAAATTTATATTCGAAGAGGTATTCCCGGATTTCAAATTTCCGGTATGCCTTCCCGAAATATTCGCGATTCTCGAGATAGAATTCGAGCTTGCTTGGAAGAATCCGGATTTATTTTTCCAATGAGCAATATAACAATAAATTTAAGCCCCAGTGAAATTCCGAAAAAAGGCTCCCATTTTGATTTGGCAATAGCTATTGGTATTTTGAAAGCTACCAATCAAATTCAAAATCATTGGTTAGATCAAAATCTAGTTGCTCTCGGTGAACTAAGTCTAAACGGAAATATCAACCGAATTAACTATTTGTCTGATTTACTTTCTGAAGAATTTGGTAAGGAATTGAAATTCATTCTACCTATCGACAATCAAAATGAAGCAGTATATTTTCTAAATAATAATGTAATATTTATGGAAAAGCTCAGTGAGATAAGGAAAGTTACTATACCAAGCCAGCTTAAAGACATCTCAATTCAAAATTCGAAAAATGAAGAATCCAAAAATAATATAACGAATTTTGAAACCCTTCCCCATCTCGACCTGTATCCAAGTCAAGAGCTGGCTTGGGAAGGACTGGTTATTGCACTTTCAGGAAGGCATCATATATTATTTACCGGCATGCCTGGTTCAGGTAAGACAATGTTAGGTGAATTAGCAAGTCAAATTCAATCAACACCTGCTCCCAATGAATGGAAAGAAATACTGACTCGTAATTCATCATTGCAACTTGATATTAATAAGCCTATACGTCCATATAGAGCGCCTCATCATTCCATTACCGGAGCCGGGCTAATAGGTGGAGGATCTTCTATTGATATTGGCGAAATTAGCAACGCACATTTAGGAATTTTATTTTTGGATGAGATAAGTGAAATGCAAAATAAAATATTGCAAAATCTTAGAGAACCATTGGAAAAAGGTAAAATTAGTTTATCTCGAAGCAATAGGTTTTATGCTTTTCCGGCACAATTCCAATTGATTGCAACTTCAAATCTCTGTCCTTGCGGACAATATTCTAGCTTATCGAGCCAATGCATTTGTAAAAAGGAACAAGTTAGATCTTACCTGGGTAAATTATCAGGACCACTTTTGGATCGAATAGATATAATTATAGAAATCTCCAACGACCAAAAAAACAGTTCAAGGAAGATAATCGATCTAAATGAAGCAATTGAAAAAATTCAGAGAACAATAAATTATCAAAGAAAAAGAAATTATAAGTTATCACAAGGGAAAATAGTTTATAATTCGGAAATTCAGGAAGGAATGTATTATTTGATGAATTGGAAGGAGAGAGATATTCATAGCTGGAATCTCTTTACTCGAGAATTTAATTTAGGGATTAGAGAAAGAGAAAAGATACTTGGCATTGCAAGAACGATAGCAGATCTAGATAACGAAACAACTGTTTCTAGACTCAATCTGCTATCTGCCCTAGCCTTGCGAGACGGAAGTAAAAGCATCAATAGTATTGCGGCATAAAATAGTTTATCATTTTTGAATAAAATGCAATAATTCAACAGCTATTTTATCAATTGCGAAATCCATATACGATGGGTCTTCTATTCTTTTTTTATATGCAACACTGATACGTTTTTTCTTCTGAGATTGTCCACTTTTGCGAAGCATGACAGGATCAGGTCCATAATCTATTATCTCAGCAAGATTTCCTTGCACTGCTAGTTTTTTCATCTTGATTACTTCCTTGTAATTACAGTTGACTCATCCATGAGTCATATAAAGGAATCGGTCATTAGTGAATCGAACTTAAAAAAACTAATTCGATAACTCGGAATAAAAATCAACTTTACCTTTTTGATCGACTGTTAAGAGACAAAATGATATGGAGTGGGAAGCGAATTCACTATTGCTACTCAAAAAGGCATTCATTGCCGATTTCATTTTACGGAATTTATGTTGAGTCATTCCTCTCAAAGGATGGAAGTCATCATCTATATTTTTCCTATACTTAACTTCTATACCGTATAGGATGGTTTCTTTTTTGGCTATTATGTCCAATTCTCCCAGTTTTAAACGGAAGTTACGCTTAATAATCGAATAGCCATTTTCTTCCAAATAAGTGATGGCTAAGGCTTCACCAATTTTTCCTTTTGCTACATTTTCTTTGGAATTGGAATCTATTGGTTTGCTTCCATTACATCAACAGGTTTCACGATATACAATTGAACATCCAAACCAAGATTGCAAAATTGCAGTGTTCTGATTTTCTGACCACCCGACTCTTTGATGATTCGAACAGATGGCCGAATTGGTTTATCTCTGTTAGATTCAATTACCATACCGATTCTTCCGTCCGACAATTCGACATAAGATCCCAAGGGATACATTGAAAGAACATTTAAAAATAATCGAACAAGCTTTAAATCGAATTTATTTACCAATTCGCCTATCATCTTTTTGATTGCTTCATGAGGAAGAAATGCTTTGCGATATGGTCTACGAGATGTTAATGCGGCATAATTATCCGATATTGCGTAAATTCTAGCAAATTCTTCAATTGAGTTTGTAGCTAATCTCTGGGGATACCCGGATCCATCATAATTTTCGTGGTGTTGCAGGGCAATAATCGCCAATGTATTTTTAAGTTTTATTTTCTGAGTTAATACCTGGTAGCCTACTAGAGTATGTTTTTTAACGGTTTTAGTATCGTTTTCATCATAAACAGTTCCTTTTTCGGAAATATGACTGGGTATCAACGCCATTCCTGCATCTGCCATAAGACCGGCAAGACAAAGATCTATCATCTTTGGTCTGGAATAATCTAAATAGCACGAGAGCATCAAGGAGTAAAAGGTTGAATTGACAACCTGATGATATAGATAATATCCATTTTGACTATTTGTAGTTAAATAAATTGCAACAGTTTGAAAGTTCCCTTTGGTGAAATCCACCATTCGCTCAGCTACCGTTCGAAATTTTTGAATTTCAAAACTCTTTCCTTCTGCTATTAATTTATATGCCGTTTGAACTTCTTGAAGCGACTCAACATAGATTGAATCGAATTCATATCTATTGTGAGTTATCTTGTCATAGATGACTTTCAGTCGCATCCCATCTTCGGATTGATCCAAAAATGGTAACTTCTCTTCTCCCAGGCGCAGAGGGTTGGCATCATCTTTAACAGAATTGATTTTCTCACCATCACAAAAAACTTCAGATATACCAAACTTTCGAAGCCTTTCCAAATCATTTTCTGTGATCGGAGACTGCGAGGAAACCAATACAGTGTCCTTATCCAGATAAACCGGTTTGGAAAATCGGTCTCCTTTTTTTATGTCCGATACTTTAAGTTTCTTCATATCACGATTTTTCCTATTTATTTTACATTTCTTTTCGACTAGGATCCCTATCCCATAAATACCGGAACAAAACAGAAACGACCTTATATAATTCTTCGGGTATTTCAGCTCCTACTGTCAATCTACCTAAAGTATCGGCAAGATGAGGGTCTCGAATAACCTCTATGCCATTTTCTTTAGCTAGTTGCTCAATCTTTAATGCTAATGATCCTTCCCCTGTAGCAACCACCTTAGGTGCATTGTCCCTAGAAGGTAAAAATCTCAGAGCCGTAGCCTTAGATTTCAAGCGAGCCAACCCTTGTTTTCCTTCCAATTACGAACCGACTGGTATTCCAAAGAAAACAACTTCGGTGTAGAATGAACCTCTTGTAGGCTATGGAAAAAATCTTCTCTGGACTCCATAAAAACTTCGTAAAACTCCATGGAATCAAAACTTCCATACAAATTCCAATCCAACGGATCCTTGCTAAACTGAATTAAAAATCTAGCAGAACCCAACTGTTCAGATTCATACTGCAAAAGGAAGGAATCCATTTCTTTAGACGAAGAAAAATAGCCTTTTGCGACATCTCTTTCCCAATTCCAATCAAAAACTTCGACATCTTTCTTCCACGAAAAGAAAGGAAATAAAGAATCTAATAATTTAAACAATTTAGATTCGGATATTTGCGTTAAATTGGATTCTTGCTTAAAAAAAGAATCCAATACCTCCGAGACAGATTCCTTTTTATAAAAACCTTCTAGGCTCGATCGCTGTAATTTCCCTTCTTGCCCGGAAGATTCTTTCGAAGTATGAGTGAATGTCCTCTTTTGAATTTGCAAACTCTTCTCACTCATAGTCTTGGGAGCCATTTCAATGATTTCATCCTTAAAAAGCCGAAATAAAGATTTAGCAGTGAATATTTTTCCTAAAATTTTAAATTCGGCATTCTCTCCGGACAAAATTGATTTTAACACCTGAGCAGAAAGAACGGAGTTATTCAGTGAATTTATAGAGTTGTTTTTTATTGGAGCGTTTGATTTAAACTGTATTTCTTGTTTACCGTAAATTTCTCTGGATTTCATAGAATACCGGATGTGAATTTTTTGGTAAAACTTTTCCGGTGAATTTTCGTTAATCCACTGGATTCTATTTTCTCTATATGACTTTTGCTTCCGTATCCTTTATGGTTTTCCAATCCATAACCGGGATATTTTTCTCCCATTTTCTTCATATACCGGTCCCTATAAACTTTCGCCAAAATGGAAGCGGCGGCAACAGATGCAACTTTCGTGTCAGCTTTGGGAATAGAAATATATTCGGGATGTTTCCAGGATAAAAGATTTGATTCCAATTTATAATTCCCATCAAGAATCAAAAATGGTTTTTTTAGTTTCAACTTTTCCAGGGATTTCTTAATCCCGTAAAAAATGGCTTGGTTGATATTGAATTTATCTATGTATGAGGAACTTACCATTTGTATTTGGTAGTAACGAGCCAAACAAATGATTTCGTCAAAAAGTTTTTCCCGCAACTTGGGATTAACTTTTTTCGAATCGCCTAAGCCAATCAATAGAGTTTTTTGGTGAATTTTATGAAGTGCTTCTTTGGTGAAACATACCAAGGCTACACAAACAGGTCCCGCCAGAGGACCTCGTCCGGCCTCATCAAAACCAATAACATAATCCCCTCTGCTCCAATGCCGGAGCTCTAAGGGGATATCCGTTGCAGAGTTCTCTTCCGGCTCGAATGCTAGAAGAGGGGTTGCATCAGTCTTAAGCCGGTTGCTCTTGGTTAGCTTCGGCATTGCTTGCCGCTGCAGCATCTTCTTTTGCTTTCAATTGAGATGCTTTTAACTTTTCGTCATGGGCTTTTCTTTCTCGAGAAACAATAGCTTGACCACCTTTTTTCTCTTTGATTCTACCTGCCTTTCCGGACTTTTCTCTAACATAGTAAAGTTTTGCACGTCTAACCTTACCTTTTCGAATCAATTCAATTCTGGCAATTTTTGGTGAATGCAAAGGGAAAACTCTCTCAACTCCTACATCGTAAGAAATTCTTCTTACCGTAAAAGACTTACCGTAAGACTTGTTATTGATCGCAATAACTAGACCTTCATATGCCTGAATTCTTTCTTTGCCGGATTCAACAATTCTGTAGTGAACACGAACAGTATCCCCTATTTCGAAGTTCTGTTCCGCTCTTGCTTCTTCCGATAATGCCTTCTCGATTACTTGGTTCATTCTTCCCGTCCAATAATAATTTTGCGACTCTTGCGATTGGCTTCTCGCCAACGTTCAATCTCTTTGTGGTTACCCTCAACCAGCACATCGGGAACTTTCCATCCATTGAAATCTCTGGGTTTCGTGTATTGTGGGTATTCCAATACATTACAAATGTTGTGAGATTCTTCGTCCAAGCTGGATATTTTACCCAAAAAACCCGGAACGAGTCTGGAAATGGAGTCCGCAACACAAATTGCAGCTACATCACCCGATGAAATTACATAGTTTCCAAGTGCCACTTCCCTGTCAATTAAATGTTCACTAACCCTATGATCCACTCCTTCATAATATCCGGAAATGAATGTGATTTTGTCATACTCCCTTTGCATCTCTTCAGCAATGGATTGTTCAAATGTTTGCCCACTAGCGGAGAGTAAAACAACATGACCCTTATCGGAACCCAGAGATTCCAGGGCACGAAAAATAGGAGCTACTTGAAGCAACATGCCCGGGCCTCCACCGTAGATCGTATCATCTACTCGATTGTGCTTATTGTCTGCAAAATCTCTAAGTTGAATGGTTCTGATTTTGAGAACACCGCGTTCAACTGCCTTAGCAGGAAGGCTGGTAGAAAAGTAAGTTTCTATTCTTTCGGGAAATAAAGTGATAAAATTAAAGAGCAAGCCAGTTTTCCCAGCCTTTTACAATGATAGTTTTATTTTCCAAATCTATGTCGCCGACCCATTCATTTACGAAAGGAATCATGATTGTCTTTCCTGCACAAGAACATTCCAGAATAGGATGTGCAGGGCTTTCCAATACTCTTGTTATGTCAAAATCTGTGGACTTAAAATCTTCATCTAGAACCTGCAAGCCTTCCAATTGGTAGAAAAAGTATTCGCCATGGTTATTTTGGATTTCGTCTAAATCTTCCACTCGGACATTCAAGGATGCTCCCTTCCAATCGTCCCAAAATTCCGGTTGTGTAGCATTTTCACACGAAATCAAAGTATAGTCGGGTTTTACTGAAGCAGATAAGATCAATAGATCCAAGGTCTTGTCTTCTTTGATGAATCGAATGGATCTGGGAAATTGAAGTTGATTCCAGGAATCTCCGGTATGTTTAACTTTTGCCATACCTTTGATCCCATGGGATGAGGAAAGGTATCCGATCGATACCCACTCCATGTTAGTCTAAAATCTCAAGTTGTGTGTTTTTACCTTGTTTGATGGAGGCCGCTTGGAGAAGGACTCTGAGAGCTTTGGCAATTCTTCCACCCTTTCCGATCACTTTTCCAATATCTTTTTCATTCACACTTAATTCTAAAATATTGCTATCTTTACCTTCCACGTCCCGAATCTGAATAGATTCCGGATCGTCTACCAATGACGTAACAATATATTTTAACATCTGATCCATATCAACCAGCCTGAGGAGTTATCTTGTCAAGGATGCCTTGTTTTTTTAATAATGCTTTAACAGTAGAAGTAGGTTGTGCACCTTTCTTCACCCAATCAATAGCTTTTTCTTCATTCACAGTAACTTGATTGGTTCCTCCCAATGTAGGGTGAAAATGACCAATCAAATCAATAAATCTACCGTCACGAGGGGATCTTGAGTCAGCTGCCACAATTCTATAGTGTGGATCGTTTTTAGAGCCGGTTCTTTGTAATCTCAGTTTTACCAATGGATAATACCTATTTAATCTATTTTTTTACCATGAAATCGGTTATGTCCAATACGTCAATAAAATTTAACTAGGATGCAAGAGACTTCAATTTTCGAGCATTTTCGGATGGGTCTCCCGATTTAAAAAGCCCTGCACCGACAACACAAAGATCTGCACCTGCTCGAGCGATGTCAGCTATATTGGTTTCGTTTACTCCCCCATCCACTTCGATCCAAATGTCTCTTCCCGAAGAAATATCTTTAGCTTCCTTAATTTTGTCCAATCCACCTTGGATGAATTTCTGACCATAGAATCCGGGGTCAACTGTCATTATTAGGATCATGTCAATGTAAGGCAGAAGGTGCTTCACCGTTGAGACCGGTGTCATTGGGTTTAGGCTGATTCCTACCTTGGATCCGGATTTTCTGATTTCTTCCGACAATCTAACTCCAAAATTGGTAGTCTCTTGGTGAAAAGTTACAAAATGAGACTTGAGATCCAAATACTTAGTGAAATGATCTTCGGGCTTGCTAACCATCAAATGCACATCCAGTGGAATGGAAGTCTGAGTCGATACTTCTTTGGTAATTGCTTCCCCAAAAGAGATTTGGGGAACGTAATTACCGTCCATCACATCAATATGCATGAAATCTATAGCCGCAGGATCAAAACTTTTTAGTTTCTCACTCAATTGAGTAATCTGAGTTGCCAAAATAGAAGCTGATATTTTCATAAAATTCCTTATTAGAGTTCCGATTTCCAACTAACAGAATCAACAACCTTTTCATCAATTGTCATTATATTTGCTGTTAACTTGCCTTGTCGATAGAAAGCTAGATTGATTTCTTCTCCTTTCTTTTTTGGAGCAGGAAGATATACAGTTTCTAGTTTTCCAAGTTCCCCTTTTACCAATTGAACTTGATAGACTCCGTCTTTGGGTGCTTTCCATGTAAGAAATTCATAACCTTCTTCGATTCTATTATAATCTTCGATTCGATTGACTTTGAATTCCCAGGTATTAGATTCAGATTTTTCTTCCATAACCAAACCATTGGATTCTCGGTTCAGAGATTTTTCCCATCCAATCACTCTCCAAGGAAGTTTCTTTCGATTCAAGGCTTCTGCAACAAATGGCAATGGCTGATTGATAAAAGAAGATTGGTCACTTTTTTTACCCGGTTTAGTTGAAGCAGTTGCCACTAATAGATAAACCTTCTCTCCTGAGTGTGTGATCTTACCCGGTTCGGGAATCTGCTCTATTACTGAATTAGCAGATTCACCCTCTCCTGCCTCAACGTAGGTGATCCCACCAATCGGCATACTCACATAGATTTCTCCGGAAAGAACCTTTCCCAATAGCTCCGTTGCTCTTTCGAGTGACTGACCCTTTAGATTGGGCATTTCCACACGGTCAAATCCTGTATTCACTGTTAAATAAACATGTGATCCTGTTTCGATAGCCTTACCCGGAGATACAGATTGGGAAAGAACTTCTCCTTCATTTTTCTCCGGAATTCTAGCCTCTTCCAAAAGAATCTTCAGGCGTAAACGAACCAATTCATTGTGTACGTTGTTATAGTTTTTTCCCACAAGACTGGGCATAGTAACAGAGGATGAGGATTTGGTACGAACCAGGACTACAATCAAGGCTCCCAGAAAGAAAATTACCAGCCCCAAACTTAAAAATAGAAAATATCCTCGTAATTTTAGTATCTTATTCACTGAAAACACTCACCTTTATTGATAGAAAAACCGTTCAAAAAATCTTGAATTTTCATAACCTTCTTGCCTTCCGGCTGTAATTCCTCTATGGAGATCATTTTTTTATCCCCACAAATTACGAAAAGGGATTTTTTTTCCGGTCGAACGAGTTCTCCAATCTGAAAAGATCCTTGCCGGAAGTAGTTTAAAGCCTCTTCGTTTAGATTCTTTTCGTCGACTAAAGTGGTTCGAAAGATATTGATTCTCTTGTCCCTAAAATTTGCATAGGCAATGGGATTGGGATTGAGAGCTCGGACTCGGTCATGGACTTCCTTAGCAGATTGGCTGAAATCGAGAATTCTGTCATTTGCCTGAATCTTTTTGCAATGGGTAGCAAGAGTTGAGTCTTGGGGTTTTGCTTGCTCCCAATTTTCATTTTCCAAGAGTTTTAAGATGGCTACACTTCCCCTATCTGTTATTTTTTCCAAAAGGGAACCGGATGTATCACTGTCTTCAACAGGAAAAGATTCAGAGTAGATAACATCGCCCGAGTCCACAGCTTCGGCAACGAATTGAATACTAAAGCCTGTTTCATTTTTTCCATCCAAGAGGGCTGTTTGCACGGGGGAGGCTCCACGGTATTCCGGTAAGACACTTCCATGTAGATTGATACTTTTCAATCTTGGGAATTCGAATATTTCCTTGGGAATGATGGAACCATAAGCATAAACAATGTTTATATCCACCGAATATTGTAGAACTTCCTCGATAGCCTCAGGGGATCTTAACTTGATCGGTTGAATTACGGGAATTCCTTTTTCGAAAGCAAAAGCCTTAACCGGGCTTGGGGTCAAAATTTTCTTTCTACCCTGGGGTTTATCCGGATTGGTTACCACAAATGATACAGAATGTCCTCTTGAAAGTATTTTCTCCAATAAAATCTTGGAGTGTTCCGGCGTGCCAAAAAAACCTATATTCATAGCTTAAACTAGACTAGATCCAATGGATCAAAGTCAACCTCCAAATAAACATTTTTACCTGCCTTCCAATTGCTGTGAATGTCTTTAACGATAGGTCGCGTGAATTCATGATTGTTGGATTTAATGAGAATATGATGACGAAAATATTTATCCAATTTGAAAAAAGGACAAGGTGAAGGCCCCATGATCTGAATTTCGGGGTATTTTTTTTCTTGGATGATGGTAGCAATTTTTTGAATTTCCAAGGCGGAAATTTCTTCATCTGTGGATCGAATCACCAATCGTAGCAATCTCGAAAAAGGAGGAAGTAGCATCTGTCTTCTGAATTGGATTTCCTCATTGTAGAACCCATCATAGTCTTGGTTCATTGCCTTGATTAAAACCGGGTGGTTGCTATCACTCGCCTCGATATAGACTCTTCCCTTCTTTTTGCTTCGTCCCGCCCTTCCTGCAACCTGTGTTAACAGGGAAAAAACTCTTTCAGCCGCACGAAAATCAGGGACTCCCAAACCCTGGTTGGCATTGATCACTCCCACAAGTGTTACATTGGGTACGTCCAATCCCTTGGCTATCATCTGAGTTCCCGTAAGTATATCTAATTCACCATGGTAAAGCCTGGATAAAACTCCCGCCAAGACTTCCGGTTTTCTGGAGCTATCTTGGTCGAGTCTCTCAATTTTCGTATCGGGAAGATTGGCTAGAAGGAATTCTTCCAACTTCTGAGTTCCCGTTCCCACAAGTTCCAATGTCTTATGAGTTGTCTTTAGTTTTTCAAAACTTTCCTTGTATCCACAAATATGACATTGTGCAATTCCTACTTTATGATAGCATAGATTGGTAGAACAATTGGGACAGCCCAAGAATTTCTTCTCCTCACCCGAATAGATGAGCGGACTATACCCCCTCCGATTCAAAAGTAGAACAGATTGTTCTTTGTTTTTCTTCTGAATCTTAAGCTCTCGCATAAGATCAAAGCCTACAGCGCCCTCCCCATCTTTTTTCGCAATGATTTTCACATCGGGAAGACTTGCATCTGTTACGGCTCTATTTTTTAAGGAATGAAAATGAATTCTTCCTGATTTTGCCAGAAAGAAAGTTTCTATGCTAGGTGTTGCCGAACCGAGTAGCAATACTCCATTGGAAGATTTTGCCCGAAAATGAGCAACTTGTCTTGTATGATAGCGAGGGCTGGTATTTTCCTTGTAAGAAGAATCATGTTCTTCATCCAAGATAATGAGTGCCGGTTTGGACACAGGGGCAAATATTGCCGATCTTGTACCTACAGCGATTCGCTTTTCCCCTTGTAAAAGAGCTTGGTAGGCTCGAAATCTCTGTGAAGTTTTTAGAGCCGAATGGAGTAAGGCAAGATCCTTGGGAAATATCTTTTCCAGCTTTTGAATCACGTGGTAGGTAAGAGAAATTTCGGGAACCAAGAAAATTACTGAACGATCCGTATTTTCTATCACATCTCTCATCAAATGAATGTAAACTTCTGTTTTACCGCTTCCGGTAATTCCATAGAGAAGATGGGAAGAATGCTTATTTCCCAGATCCGTTGCCATGGATTTGTAGGCAAGTTCCTGTTCCGGATTCAAGGTTTTGAATTCTGTATCAATATCCAAATCCGGTTTTTCTTCCCGGATGAGTCTTCGACCTTGGGGGATCATTCGAAATATGGACTCTCCCAATCCTGCTATATAGGTGGACTTCATCCAATCGGCTATATCCCATTGCTCTTCTGTGATTATAGATTTTGTATCTACCAATTTCAATAAGGGCTTAGATGTGAATCTAGGTTCATTAAAGTGAACATCTCGAATGATTCCGATAAGTTTTCTTCCTCGCACTTCAACTTCCACACGACATCCCCTCTCGGCGGATTTCATTTTATCGGGAATGGTATAAGTGAGAACCTCACTTTCCAGAGGTAGGTCAACTACGACATCGGCGTATTGAATCAATCCAATCCACCTACAGTTTGCGATAAATTTTTAAGAACTCCTCCCATTTCGTTTAAAATAGACGGGTATTTTTCGGGTGAGTTGATTTTAGCATGATGCAAAGCGTCCGGAGATCTTGTGATTGCAAAAGGGAGTTTGGTTCCGTCAGAAAATGTCCAAGCCATAATTTTACCCTGGTTCGTTTTACAAAACTCAGGTGTCCAACGCAATACAGCGGATGAACCCAATACTAAAATTGCCTTGATTCCTTCTTTTTTAACCGTTTCCAATATATGGTTATCACAATGGGTTGTTCTTCTTTCCCAGGATTTGGTGTCCATTTCCTTGGAAAAATGACATGCAGGATATTCCTGAAAAAAATACTCTTGATAAGATGTATTACAGAATTTCTCGGTTAGTTCTTCGAAACAAGACTCAATATCTTTTGTGCGAAAAATTGTTTTGTTGCTTTTTTTTATAAAAGATGTCGCATTCCCGGTATTTCCCGAATAATGAAGAATCAATAATTTTTTTCTTCCCCGAATCAAAAATCCTCTAATTCCGCGATCTCTATCCGGACAAAGTTTACAGGCAAAATTACGATTCAAATAATTATCTACTGCAAGTATCTCACCTTGTGGATCGAGAATAGTTTGTTTGTCGGGAAAAGTGGGAATTTTAGCCGGCTGAAACACTAAAGGAATTTCATCCGGATATACTTCGTGATTAAAATTATAAACCGGAAATTCACTATTGGAAAGAAGAAACACAGAGTCTTGGAGTATGGATTCCAATTTTTTTAATCTTTCTCTGTATATTGCAGTCCTCATAGATTGAATTCTGTCCTACTCCGTAACCGAGTCAATCTGAATATTGAGTTGTTTGATTTTGCGATACAAATGCGTTCTTTCTATGCCAAGAGCCTTGCTTGCTTTGGTTACATTTCCTTCGGCGACATGAAGAGCTCTTGAAATATATTGCCTTTCGAATTCTTCTTTTGCCGATTTTAAGTCTCCTTTTTCCACCATTTCATTGGCTTTCTTAAATCCTACCAGCGCTTCTTTTACATGAGAGGCTCTTATGGTATCTTCCGGAATCATAATCGACAAACGTTCGATTATATTCTTTAATTCTCGAATATTTCCCGGCCAAAAGTGAGATTGAAAAGCTTGGAGTGCATCATTGTCCAAAACCTTGGGCTTTAAATTATTTTCTTCAATGGATTTTTTCAGATAGTATTCCACTAAAATCGGAATGTCCTCCACTCTTTCTCTAAGTGGCGGAAGGTCAATGGGGATCACATTGAGTCGGTAGTATAAGTCCTCTCGAAATTTTCCCTCCTTGATTGCTTCCAATACAGGAATATTGGTAGCGGCGATCACTCGAACGTCGACTTGAATTGTTTCCGATCCACCTACTCTTTCAAATTTTTGTTCTTGGAGAGCTCTTAAAACTTTAGCTTGCGTTGCAAGAGACATATCACATATTTCATCTAGAAATAATGTTCCGTTATGAGCGAGTTCAAATCTTCCTTTTTTTCGTTCAATGGCTCCGGTAAAAGCTCCTTTTTCATGACCAAATAACTCTGATTCAATGAGTTCTTCCGGTATTGCGGCACAATTGATTTCTACAAAACTTTGTTCTTTCCTTTTGGAATTTTTAAAAATTGCTCTTGCAACCAATTCTTT
>JAFIGA010000028.1 GCA_020831715.1 Leptospira sp.
TCACTTGCCTAGGTTGTGTGATTCGAGGCTCAACGAGCCATTATGACTTGGTTTCCGGTGAGTCGGCAAGAATCGGAAACCTCAGTACAGAATATAGAATTCCTGTTATTTTTGGTGTAATTACCACAGAAAATATTGAGCAAGCCATCGAACGAGCCGGTTCCAAAGCAGGAAACAAGGGATTTGAGGCTTGTGTGTCAGCGATTGAAATGATCAATCTTTTTCGCGAGCTTTAATGGCTTCCAGACATAGAGGAAGAATTCTTGCCCTTATGGGTCTCTACCAAATTGATTTGGTAGCCCAGGATTTAGAAGAAGTTTTAAAATTTAAATTTTACGATAAACCGGTTACCGAAGACGAAAAAGAATACGCTAGATTTCTGATTAAAGGTGTTGTGGATAATTGGGAAACGATCGATAAACATATAGGGAACCACTCGGTTCATTGGGAGTTAGATCGAATCTCCACAGTGAACCGATCTATTCTTCGGTTGTCGATTCTTTCCTTTATGAAGGAACCATTACTGCCCCCTCAAATCATCATTGATGAGGCATTGGAACTAACGAAGGAGTTCGAAAGTCAGGACTCGATTAAATTCATAAATGGAGTTCTGGATTCTATCCGAAAAACACTGGTTCCCAATTGAGGGAGGGCTTTTGCTTTGGAACCATTGAAACGAAATAGGCTGCGTCTGGAAATACCGGAAGAAATATATCCGGATGACCTGCCAAAAGAACCCGAGCCAAACTACTACCAGCCCATACCTAAAAAAATACGTGGCTCTAAGACATTACTGAATTTCTTTATCTGGGTTTTCCTTTTTCTCATCCTTGCAGGAACTGTGAGCTTTGGGTATTGGTGGTATAAAAACAAAGAGGCATCCACGGATTTAACAGACTTCAAAAATGATCCCTTAAATGACAGAAGATCTCTTGACCAAGTTTTGGACAAACCGTATCTCCCTTCCAATCATGTGAGTGCGGAACTTAACAAATGCATTCAACTCTATAGGGACAATTTGGTTGAAAAAGCACGAATCACCTGTGAAGAATTCCTGAATTCACCTGCATCCGATGAAGAAAAATCCATCGCACTTACAGTATTAGGTGTAATATTTGACTCTGCGGGTCGTTATCCCGTGGCAATCGAAAGATTGGACAAGGCAACTCGATATGATCCAAATAACTTTCATGCATACTACAATATGTCTTTGGTTTACCGACATATGGGAAGAATGGATGAGGCAAGAAAAGCAGCTAAGAAAGCAAGAGACATCGCTCCCCAAGATCCGGTTGTAGCAAGACTTTCAGGCAATCTCTTTCAAGAATTGGGAGACACTGATTCTGCACTCGATGCTTACAAATCAGGGCTTCGTGAAAGTCCCAATGATCCAACATTACTATTCAATATGGCAATGACTCATTATAGAAAGGGCAAAATTGCTGACGCCATTGATTATTTTGAAAAGGCAGTGGATCGAGATAATACCGGTCGCATAACGGTTCTTTCTCATAGTCACTTGGGGAAAATCTATTTCAATCAAGAAAATTGGAAGCGCGCAGAATTTCATTACCGAGAAGTAGTTCGTTTGCAACCCGAGAATGCTGAAAGCTTGTACAATCTAGGATTGGTTCATTTGAAAATGGAACGCAAGGAAGAGGCTGTTCGTTTCTTTAGAAGAGCACTCGATGGTGGAAGCAATGAACCGGAAACCTTTCTTCGTTTAGCGGAAGCCTTGGAATCGCTTCGTCTTCCCAGTCTTGCCATCCAGTCTTTAAAGAAAGCTCTAGACATTAAACCCAATGATTTGGACGTTTTGTTCGCATTGGGTGATCTCCATTACAAGAGAGGAGAATTGATCCCTGCAGAGGAAACATTCCGTAAGATAATTAATAACACACCGGGTGATGCTTATACCGAATCAGCTCTCATCAATCTGGGAATTATCTTGGACGAGATGGATCGCTATTCGGAAGCAGTAGGCGTATTGCAACGTGCAATCGGTATCAATCCCAAAAACTACAATGCCTACTATAATTTGGGAATTGCCTATATGCATATGGGAAGACCGGCGCAGTCCATCCAAGCATGGGAGCGGGCGGCTTCTCTGGAAACGGGAAACCAATTTCAAGCCAGTGAAAGAATCGCTGATTACTACTCCAAAAACAATTACAATGATAAAGCAACAGCTATCTATGATGAAATACTTTCCAGCAATCCCAAAGCTCATAATATTCGATTGAAATTAGCTGAAATGTATAGAAAAATGGGGCAGGACAAATCAGCAGAAAGACATCTATTCATTGTGCTCAACCAATCCACAATGGGTTCGGATATCAAAGAAGCACATAAAATTTTGGCACTCACCTATACCAATAGCAAAGACCCGGAACTCTCGGCAAAAGCACTCGAAGAAGCATACCGTGCCACCCAGATGGATTCTAGTGACATGGAATCGAGATTGGTATTGGCAAAAATTCTCAGCAATGGAAACTCTCTCACTGACAGACAAAAAGCAATTGATGAATTAAAAGTAATTGTAGCAAGTGATAGCAATGCAAAAGTCTTATCGCAAGCCTACAATCTAATGGGTGTAAGCCAATACAAAAACCGTGATTTTCGTTCCGCGATTCAAAGTTTTGACAATGCATTGGAAATTGATCCAACCTATACAGAAGCCTATGATAACAAAAGGGCGGCGCGTTCGGCATACGAAGAGGGGCTAAGTGGACGAGGTGGTCTGAACTGAAGTCTCCTTTTGATTTTTTAGCTTCCTCTGACTATCCGGAATGGATAGCAGTATGCAAACGAACAGGCGTTCATAAATTTCTTCCGGCAAAGATGAGAGAATACAAAGCCACATATTTCTTGGAAGAATACAAAGCCCAATACAACAAAACCTATTTTGAAGATGAAGCCAATCTTCGAAGTCTTGCTTGCAGAAGACTGAACATATTCTTGAAAACGATGGGTTGGAAGCAATCTCAATGGAATCATAAATCGATTCTGGAAATTGGATCGGCTACCGGATTTTTTCTGGATGAAGCGAAAAAAATAGGACTGCAGACCCAAGGCATTGAATTATCCGAAGAGGGTGTAAAATACGCAAGAGAAGCATTGAATCTCAATGTGCAATTGGGTGATTTTTTGGGAACAACCAAGAGTTGGCAAGATCAAAAATTCGATGCGATCTTTGCCTTTTTTACTTTGGAACATATGCCCGAGATTGAACCCGTCTGGGAAAATTTGAATCGTCTGCTTCAGCCAAAAGGTGGACTGTTTCTAGCCCTGCCCAGTTTTTATGGTCCTGTGTTTTACACCCAACCGCTAGAGTGGTTTCGAACACATCCCCAAGATCATTTTTACGATTACTCACCTAATTCCATAAAAAATGTCTTGAATCATTACCATATGGAAGTAAAGTATAGTAAACCACTCTCATACCATCCCAAGCGAGACCTTGGCTGGAGGGGAAAACTACCAAAAATTGGATATCGGTGGCTCGCAGATAGAACCTGCTATGGAGACACTTTTCAAATCATCGCGAAAAAGAAGTAAAAATGGAATTCAAAGAATTAGAACTCGTACCTCAACTACAGGAGAATTTAGCTAAGGCAAATTTTCTAACCCTCACAAAAATCCAAGAGCAAGCTATCCCATTTGCTCTCACAGGGAAAGACATTACAGGCCTTGCCCAGACAGGAACCGGTAAGACGCTTGCCTTCCTCGTTCCTTCCATCAATCAGTTGATTGCAAAAAATGTTGAAACCGGAAAGACCTATATTTTGGCACTTGCTCCAACCAGAGAATTGGTGATGCAAATTGCCGAAGAGGCAACTAAGTTGCTAAAGGGAACACCCTATGCAGTAGCAACTATCATAGGCGGAACCGACTACAAAGGGCAAGAAGATTCCTTGAGTAATAACCCGGGAATCATAGTAGCAACCCCCGGTAGATTGATTGATTTTGTAAAAACGAGAAATCTAGATATCACTCAAGTGGGAATTGTGATCATCGATGAAGCAGACAGAATGTTCGATATGGGATTCGTTAATGATCTCAAATACGTTTTTCATAAATGCAAGGACAGATCGCAGACCATGCTTTTTAGTGCGACCTTGTCTTTTGAAATCATTCGACTTGCTTATAAATACCTTACCGATCCCGTGGAAGTGCAGGTCGATCCGGATCGTATCATATCCGAACGAATTGAACAGAGTTTGTATCATTTAGGAAGAGATGAAAAACTTTCTTATCTGGTGAATTTGATATTGAACGACTCCATGGATGAACTGGGAATTATTTTTACCAATTACAAGTCCAATATACCGCTCATCATACGCACTCTGCATAGATATGGAATTGCTACGGCAGGGCTTTCTTCTGATTTTGACCAGAAGAAAAGAATTCGCCTACTCAAAGACTTCAAGCTGGGAAAATACAAATTCATGGTTGCAACCGATGTAGCTTCTCGAGGAATCGATGTTGCCAATATTGATATAGTTTATAATTATGATTTACCTTCTGATTCTGAAAACTATGTTCATAGGATCGGAAGGACGGCTAGGGCAGGAAAAAAAGGAAGATCCATTAGTTTCTGTTCCGAGTCGGATTACCAAGAATTGGAAAGAATCGAAAAGTATCTAAAAGGTGGAATACCTGTCGGAGAAGTAAACGAAGATTATTTGAAGATGCCCAAGGGAGAATTCGAAGCATTCATTCCTGAAGATCCGGCAATATTAAAATCTCTTCAGGATAGCAAAGGTTCTTATTCCAAATCGGATTCCCAATCGAGAGGAAGATCAGGATCGAGAACCGGTGCCAAACCAGGATCTACTTATCGATCAGATAAGGGCAAGAGTTTTGAACGAAATGGTACTGCATCTCCGGATGCTAAACCCAAGAAGCCCAGAGATTCCAAGTTCCCCAGAAAGGATAAAAAGGAATTTACTTCAGCGAAACCGTCTTTCCATAAATCCCCTAAACCCGGTAAGACTGAGTTCCAACCTCGGGCAGATAAATCCAAAAGAAATCTATTCGATATAGATGAAGTTCGTAACAAAAATGAGAAGAAGTCACTTTGGAAAAAGGTAAAATCCGTTTTTGGATTCTAGTATTACTTGCGTTCATTCCAAATTTTCTTTTTGCTTCTTCTGTAACCATAAAAACGGTTGGGAAGGCACAGTATGTTTCTTTGGAAGTATTGAAACAAAAATTTCCGGAATTGGAAGTTCTTGAAAAACCTGCTGTTTTAATTACTGAAATTCGCGGTAATGGAAAAAGGATTCGTGTGCGTTCCGGATCCTCTTTTTATGCTCTGAACGATAAAATTATAAAAATTCCCATTAAGGTAATTTATTCCAAGCAACAAATGTTTCTTCCCCCCGATGTAGTGGAAGCAATACTCATGAACTTGGTTACCGTGGAAGTCTTCTATCAATACCAAAAGGACAGCTTGGTGATGGAAGTTCGCAGCTCCGATGCAGGTATTGGTTTTCTTCCCATACGTGCGGTTGTAATTGATGCAGGACATGGTGGAAAAGATCCCGGTACCAGCGATAAGAAGGGCAACAAAGAAAAAACAATTGCGCTAAACGTCGCACTAGCTCTGGAGAAAGCTCTGAAGAAAGAATATCCGGAGATGATTGTTTATCTAACAAGAAATAATGATCGGTTCATTCCACTGGAAGATCGTTCCCAACTCGCCAATAATCTATTAAAAGACACCAAAGAAGCTGTTTTCATTTCAATTCATTGCAATGCTTCGCTTTCTCCTATGCCTTCGGGTTACGAAATCTACTACCTGAGTCAGACTCCCACAACCGAACAAGAGAGAGAAACTTCCATTCGAGAAAACAAGATCATCGACTCAAAATATCCGGCTCCCATTCCTTCTATTCAAGCAGGAATGCTGTCAAATGTGGTGCAGAGAAGATCTAAATTGATAGCGGATAAATTGGATGTAGAATTTCAAAAAGGGATCGGAAGTCTCATTCCATCCAGAGGCGTGAAAAAAGCAAATTTTTCTGTATTGCGTGGTAGCCTCATGCCTGCAGTATTGATAGAAATGGGGTATTTATCCCATCCGAAAGAAGCGATCTACTTGAATTCCGTAAAAGTACAAGGTCGTATTGTGAATAGTATAGTAAAAGGTATAAAGGCCTATGGTGAAGGAAAAGACTGAAACAATCAAAAAAAAATGTGGAGAATTCTATTCTCTGGCTATGGGGGAAACCCGGGATAATTCCAGGAGATTTTTATTTATCTACTTGAGTTGGATGGTTTTTCTTTTATTTTTATCCTTCTCCTTTTTAGCGGAAAAGAATCCCTTTAGTTTATTGTTGCCATTTCAGATTTTTGAACTTCCATTAGATGATCCAAGGCAAGAGCGAAAAGTTTATGTATCCGATGGGGAAGAAAATGTATATTCATCTACAAGGTTGGTTTTTGTAACGGGAGATATAATTTCTGATATTCGTGAGTTGGTGGAAGAGATAGGTAGACCTCCTCATTTTTCCAAACCGGCAGAAGAAGGAGATAATTTTTTCGGTGCCAAGCTAAAGAAATTGCCTAATCTTTCGATCTCTTTAGTAACTATTTGGGAACGCAAAGAGAAAAAAACAATCATCTTGGATTTTTCCTCACAAGAAATCATTCGTGAATTGGCGAAATACCGATTTGCCAAGAAAAGCATAGAAGAAGATGAGGATGAAGACATTGATTTGGATATAGAAAATTATTATTCTCCTCCTCAGAACTTTATAGATTCTAAAACTTTGGCAGAGATGGATAAAAAGAAAACACTAATCTTGGGGTTAACTTTGAATGCTATTCGAAGAACCATACTAGAGAATAATCCGGATTACGAAAAAGTACATTTCCATCTGGATGGAAAAAGAGGAGTTGGGCAGGGAATTCTATCAGCCTTCTCCGAGGAGTAAATTTATGTATAAACAGCCATTTATTGCTTTCGGAGGGCTTACTTTCGCTCTTATTTCAGTGGGAATATTCTTAAGTTCCCTCCATTCCAGAGAAGTCTCACCTCAGATGAAAAATATATCCAGATTCGAGGATGATCGAATCGCTTTTCATTCCATTCATTATCTAGATTCAGAAGGCTCTCGAATTCCGGGAACATCTCCCGAGTTGGACCCTTCACTTGCAACTCTCGTTATAATAAAAAATTCTCAAACTTATATCTTTCAAGATGGCAACGATTCCAAAAGGGAAGTTATGGATCGAATCAATGATTACCAAAGGTCCATTGGAAAGTTTCGCACCAGAAGAGCCTTCATCAAGGAATACAGAGATGCTTTGGAAGAAAAAAACAAATGGGAAGCGCAACCCGAAGAATTTCGCCGTGGTAAAGACATCTCAGAATCGAGATTTCATTCTGTCTTTCAAAAGTATGATTCCATTTATAAAAAAATAGAACTCGATCATAAGAAAGCACAAGCAGAGGAATACAGGCAGAGAAGATTTGCCGGAAAAGACAGCCCGGGACACAAAAAATCTTTGGAAGATTTGGAAAATTACAAAGGAGAATTACAGGAAAGATCCAATTTTTTAAAAGAAACTTTGAACAAAGAAATGAATGCAAGCGATTCCCCGGAAGCTTCTCCGGAGGTTACCAATGATTCTAATACGAAACGTGCTCTTACTCCTCTTGAAAATATTGTAGATCCGGGAGAATGGTCAGAAAAGAATTTTTATACAAATCATATTGATGGGAATATAGATTCCATATCTTATTCTCGTTCTGCTCGAACAATCGACTGGGAGAAAAAAGATACAGGAGAATCTAAATCAGTTCAAGAAAAATATGGTGCTCTTTATGATGAAATGGTTGCCAGCTTACTAAAAGCTCATCGCGAAAAATTTCTCTACAATTACAATCGAAAAGCGGAAACAGGTTCTCGAGTCGCCATTGAAGAGAATCCACAAGGCAAAGGGAAACGTTACATTATGATTACCGGAGATAGACTTCGGTATGTTTTGGAAGATTGGGATGGAGATGGAAAGGTAGAAACCTGGGAAGTATCCAATCCCAGTTTGCCATTTAAATATTCTTCTGAAGCGGCTAATATAATATCTATAACCAATTGTAAGATTGAGAAGATTTGCAGTCATTTTTCTGATTTGATAACTGAGATAGAAACCGGAACATCAACCACTCTCGGAGAAATCAAAAGATATGGTGGTGGAGCAGATTCTATCTTGGGCAATGAAGATGAACTTCTCAGGGATTGGGATTCCAGAATCCGAGAAATAAAATAGTTAAGTTCTTATGGAAATTATGAGGAATTCCGATATTTGGGATATATGTCTCCCAAGAAAGAATTCATACCCTATTTATTCCTTTTTGCCGGTGTTTTCTGCCTGTTTTCCTTGCTTTCATTTCAGGTTAGTGATGAGTCAGGAAGCCTCAATTGGTTTGGAAGGCTGGGCTATTTCTTCGCCTACGCAATCTTCTATCTACTAGGTAAATCCTCCTATCTCATAGGGCTGGGCTTGATTGGAATTGGGATCTATCAATTTAAAAAGAAAGATCTGGATATTGTAGCAAAGCTTTTACAGCTTCCCCTTCTTGTTTTGTCAGTATCTTTAGCGATGAGCTTTCTTCTGGAAGATTCCGGAAATATCGGAGACAGCGGAGGAGCCTTGGGCTCATTTTTGGGTGCGATTTTGGATTTTACAATTGGAGGAACCGGAAAAGCTATACTGACATCTTTTCTTTTCGCCTATTCTACATTCGCAATACTAAATGATGAATCTCTAGAAAGCACTAAGGCGAGGATATTGGAGATGATAGGTCATTTAAGAAAGAAAATTCAGTCATTTTCTGTTCCGGGGAATCCTTTGAATTTTGCTTACAATGAAAATGTAAGCCAGAGTTATACGCAAGGTGTGAAAAATCTCAATGAGAAGACTGAGAGTATAAAGTCTTTCCTTAGAGAGAAAATCATAGATCGAACATCGAATTTACCTGAATCAAGACTGGAAGGAATTCATTGGGATACCAGCGCTATCGCTGCTAACGCTACTACCACTAACACTGTTACCAATAGGAAAAATGACTACAATGAGAGTTCACAGGATGAAAGGACTTTAAATCGATCTGCTTTTGATAAGAAAAAGATCTATCCCCGGTTTAAAAATACATCACTCTATGAAGGATTCTTCGAAGAAGAAAAAGTTTTTCGATTCCATTCTACACCAGTTAGTTTAAAGAGAAAGCTTTCAGAAACAGCCGATTCCCAATCCCTGGGTTTTTCCATTTTGGATTATAGATCAACAAGTTTTCCCAAGGATCAAGATTCTGATGAGTATGTCAGTGAAGAGTTGTATTCGGAAGAAACATTTATTGATGAAGAAATTGAGAGAGAAGATTTTCATTTGGAAGATTTACAGTCAGAAGGTGGAGAAGTGCTGCATTCATCCGAAGATGAGGTTGAAGGTATAGATGAAGATGTTATAGAAGATATTATCGAAGAAGTCGCAATGGAAGAAGAAAACGAAGAGGATGAGATTTTGGAACAAGAAGTTCGTATTCCTACATTTTCGCCCCCTCCTGTTGTTGTTTCCAAACCGGAACATAACAATGAATTACCGAAGACCTATGTTCCTCAAGTCCCATTAAAAAAAGATGGATATTATATATCTCCCCGACTATTGGGCTCTCCCAAAGCAAAACCTCCTACTACGGAATCCAAAGTAGAGACGGATAGAGTAGCGAGGAAAATTGAAGAAATCATATCCCACTACGGCATTGAATCCAAGATTATTTCCATGGAACGAGGACCGATAATTACTCGTTATGAGTTAACTATCCCAAATGGCATTAAATTAAACAAAATTACTTCTTTGGATAATGAATTAAAACTTTATCTTGCTGTTAAAAGTATTCGAATTGTAGCACCCATACCCGGTAAATCCTCTATTGGTATAGAAGTTCCAAATCTAACCAGAGAAGATGTCTATCTTACTGATATATTAAGAGAGACTACATTTGCCAAGGCGCAAGGTGGACTGAGTATTTGTATTGGGAAAGATATTGCAGGAAGAGCAATGAATATTGATCTTACTAGGCTTCCTCATTTACTAGTCGCAGGAACAACCGGCTCCGGAAAATCAGTTTGTTTGAACTCTATGGTAACTAGTTTGATTTTTTCTAGATCACCACAAGAACTGCGTTTCATTATGATTGATCCTAAAATGGTAGAGATGACCCTCTATGAAGAAATTCCTCATCTTTTAATGCCGGTTATAATCGATCCTAGAAAAGCTACCAAGGCACTAAGTTGGGCAATCCAAGAAATGGAAGCAAGATATCAGACAATTTCCAAGTTGAAATGTCGCGACTTCAGTAGTTACAACTTGAAAGTAGAAGAGTGGGCCCATAAGAAAGGCTATGAAAAAATGCCTTATATTGTAATTGTAATTGATGAGTTATCGGATCTGATGATGGTATCGGGAAAAGACTTGGAAGAACAAATTCAGAGAATCTCCCAGAAATCTAGAGCTGTTGGAATACACTTGGTGATGGCTACACAAAGACCTTCTGTGGATGTTATAACAGGTCTTATTAAGGCGAACTGTCCTGCAAGAATGGCTTTTCAGGTGGCACAAAAGACAGACTCACGAACCATTTTGGATACAAATGGTGCAGAAACTCTTCTTGGAAAAGGTGATTTTCTATATAGATCACCTACTGCATCCGATTTAGTTCGAGTTCAAGCCCCTTTTGTCACAGAAGAAGAAATTGAAAAGATTGTAGAAGAAAGTAAAAAAATGGGTTCTCCTGGATATGTTGAGATAAACTGGGACGAAGAGACATCCGAGTCCACCGATGGATTCGAAGAGGATGAAAATTTAATCGAGGATGCATGGCGAGTAATCTGCCAAGAGGGAAAGGCTTCCGGTTCCATGGTTCAGAGACATTTGCGTATTGGTTATAATAAAGCGGCTAGAATTATAGATATCTTGGAAAAACGAGGGATAATTTCTCCACAAATTGGTACAAAGCCTAGAGAAATTTTGAAGCCAATCTAGGATTGAATTATTACTGGTATGGAAGTCCAATTTTTAGAATATAGTCATTTTAGGGGTGTTTTTTCGTGAAATTGCATGTTTCGTTTCATTATCTACTTATTCTACTACTTATAGGGAATATTTTTTCCGAAAAACTTTCTGCTGAAGAGGAAAAGCCTTCTCACAACTGGCATTCACCCTCTGAAGTTGTAAAAAAAATTAAGAAAAAGTTTTCCGAAATCAAATCATATTCTGCTGATTTCAAGATCGTTACACAAGAAGGTCGCAACACCCGTAATATGAATGGCACATGCCTTTATAAAAAGCCGGGAAAGATTCGTTATGATTTTCAAAATCCGGCAGGAGATGCCATAGTTAGTGATGGAAAAACTCTTTGGATATTTATAAAAAGATTGCAAGCAGTGGGTAAGCAGGATCTGACTTTGGATAAAAACACAAAATCAGGTGCAGTATTCACATCCACGAGTCCGGAAGGATTGAATCGATTATTCAGAAAATACCATTATAAATTTGATAATACCACACAACCCAGAAAAATAGATCCTAAGGATAATACTGAATACTTTGTGTTAGCATTGGAACAGAGAGAAAAAATTGGAGGATTCGAACAGATGACTCTATATGTGGACTCTAATACCTATCTCATTCGAAAGGCAGAAGCTTTGGATGGACGTGGGAAAAAAACAATCATTGAGTTCTCTAACATGGACTTGAACGGAGATATAGAAGACGGATTATTTAATTATCATATCAGTGGGAATGCAAAAATTGTAAACAACCCACTTGTTTCGGAAGACTAGAAGAAAGCCATCAGTTATTAGGAGATCAAATCTTGAATCAAAAAAGAGTAGGACAGATTTTAAAAGAAGCTAGAGAAGAACGTAAGCTCACTGTCAAAGACGTAGCAAAAGATACTAACATTGCTTATAAATACATCATTGCTTTGGAGACAGAAGACTATTCTCAGTTTCCGGCAGAAACATTTGCATTGGGTTTTTTAAAAAACTATGCAAGCTATCTAAAACTAGACAATGGAATGCTTATGAATCTTTATCGTGGCGAGCAGATAGAGGAATCCCAAGCACCTTTGGAAGAATTGACGAAGCCTACCTCAGCCAGCTATATAGATATTGATAAAAATCAGGTAATGACTTTTGTAAGTATTGTATTGGTATGTGTTGCCGGGTATATTGCGTATTTGAGTTTCACTGACGATTCCGGAATTCCATCCGAAGAACTCACAACACAGTCTGACGATACAAAAAAAGCGGCTGAAATTGGTATCCCATCAAAGATACAATTTGTAAATCAATCTGTGCCGGATGGAAAAAGTATTCCTTTCATACTCACGGAAGACCGTGGAATAAGTTTTTCTGTGAGTAACCAACAATGTAAGATTTTCATCAAATCTGTTGAAGAAGGTAGAGACCCGGGAAAAAACAAAGCTGAAATCGGTTTTAACATTTTCCCTGAAAAAGAAATTTATTTTTTCAAGACAGGTGTGGGTGATGAAGCTATTCTCAATCCGAGAATTCCCGAACTTGCTAAACTTAGACGGGATGTAAGAATTTACACACAAGCCGTTACCGAAAAATCAGCCAAGGTATTGGTTACTCTAGGTCAAGAACGAGCGGGAACCAAACAAACCAATAATCAGCCTGTGGGAGATGTGCCCATCCAAGTTTCCCTATTTTTCAATAAGAATAGTTATGTGGAATTTGTGATTGATGGACAATTAGGGGAGAGGGGAATTGTTGCTTCCGGTGAGATCAAAACCCTCGAAGCCAAAGATCGTTTGGAGATAAAAGTAGGGGATGGGGGAGCTGTTGAAATGATTCAAAACGGAAAAGAAAGAGTTCAGCTAGGTCGTCCAGGAAAGCTTGTGAAGAAGATTTTTGTAAGAACCCAAAATCCATACGATTCAACACAATCCATCATTAAAGAATTGGGAGAATAGACCTTGGATAAGACTGCCTCAAGGAAGAGTTTTTATATAACAACCTTGGGGTGTCCCAAGAACACTGCGGATTCTTCTGTAATCCATTCATCCCTATTGAATGAGGGTATGATTCCGGCGGAAACGCCTGAAGATTCTGATTTTCATTTAATCAATACCTGTACTTTCATTCAATCTGCGACAGAAGAAACAATTCAAACCATACTTTCTGCAGGCGAAATCAAAAGAGAAGTCGACCAAAAACTCGTAATAGTTGGTTGTTTTTCCCAACGCTATCCCGAAGCCATAAAAGAAGATATGCCTGAAGTTGACTTCTTATTTGGCACAGGGAAATATGACCAAGCCGGAAAACTTTTAAAAGAAGCCTTTCCGCTGGACTTCCAAGATTACCCTGAATTCAACCAAGATCTATTGGATCGTTTTCAGACCATTCCCTTAGTAGAAAATTATTCCAAACCTTATTCTTATGTGAAAATATCCGATGGATGCAATCGAGGCTGTGCGTTTTGTATCATACCTAATCTTCGAGGAAAATTCAAAGATTCATCCGACTCAGATATAATTTCCCAAACACAGAGAGCTCTTCTAGCCGGGGCAAAAGAGATTCTTATTGTTTCCCAAGATACAATTTATTACAAAAAGAACGAAATTGAATTGGCGGATCTTTTGAAACGTCTTGCAGATATGGAAGGTTTGGAAATACTTCGACCTATGTATTTGTATCCGGATAAGAAGACTTTTCGATTGTTGGATTACTTTCCCACAATTCCTAAGTTGGCTCCATATTTGGAAAGTCCTCTTCAGCATGTATCGGAAAGGGTTTTGAAATCGATGAATCGTTCCGGCAATTATGAATTTTTCAAAGAGCTCTACACAAAAGCAAGAGATGTGATGCCGGGTCTGGAAATTAGAACTTCTTTCATATTGGGATTTCCCGGTGAAACAGCAGAGGATGTAGATAGTATAATTCAATTCTTGGAAGAAGTAAAGCCTGAGAAGGTGAATTTATTTCCTTATTCCCCCCAAGAAGGTACCAAGGGTTTCCATTTGGAAGGAAAACTGAGTGATAGAGAGATTGCCAAACGCGTGAATTTAGTGCGAGATGTTCACTTGAAAAACTTGGAAACGATTCACGCAGAAAGATTGGGAAAGACTTATAAAGCTATTGTCGATGAAAAAGCGGAAGATGGTATATGGGTTGTAAGACGACTCCAGGATGCTCCCGAGATTGATGAGATCGTTTTTGTGGAAGATGATAATCTTAAAGTAGGAATGATTGGGGACGTAAAAGTAGAATCCTTTGCCGAATACGATATGTCAGGTTCTTGGGTTTGGTCTTAAAATGGAAGAGATCAAGAAAAATTTAAATATTCCGAATATATTAACTATTCTCAGAGTTTTATCTCTACCCATATTCGTATATTTTTTGTTTCAGAAAGAACTCATTTTTCAGGTTTGGGCATTTGCGATATTTGCCATAGCCAGTATTACAGATTTAGTAGATGGCTATCTTGCCAGAAAGCTAAATCAGGAAACTGAACTCGGCAAATTTTTGGATCCTCTTGCTGATAAATTTTTGGTAATTGGTGCATTTACCACTTTTCTTTTCATTCACCAACAGATTGAACTCTGGATGGTTTTGGTCATCGTTTTTCGAGATATGTTGATTACTTTCTTACGTTGGCTTGCCATTAAGGAAGGATTCTCTCTGAGAACCACTCGCATGGGAAAGGTTAAGACAGCTTTTCAGATGGGAACAATTTGTATTATTTTGGTTATATTCATGCTGATCTCCGGGCAGAGAAGGGTTCTTATCAATGAATTGTATATGATGGAGATGGAGCAGGGACTCACTACATTTGAAATAGCAGTGAACAACCTTTCACTTTTCTGGGAGGGATGGAGATCGGGTGAGGTTTGGAATTTTCAACAAATTCTCAATCGAATTGCGAGTTTTCTTCCTTATTTTGGGATGCTATTAACAACGATAATAACTCTGCTTTCGGGGCTTAGATATTTATTTTCCAATTTAAGACTACTCAGACCAAGAAATATTTACGTTGCTTTTAGGGGGAAACATGCAAGCCAAAGACATTTTACACAAGGTAACGAATAATCAAAATCTAAATTCCGATGAGGCAAGATCCTTTTTGGGATTTGTCATGAAAGGGGAAGTCTCCGACATCGTGTTGAGTTCATTTATTACTGCAATGAAAGTAAAGGGCGAAACTGGCGAAGAGATATTGGGATTTGCCCAGGCGATGAGAAAAAATGCAGTCCAACCCAAGACCAAAGATTGGGGCTTTGATATTCTGGATACCTGTGGAACCGGAGGGGATGGCAAGGGAAGCATCAATGTTTCTACACTATCGGCACTTACATTGGCATCACTTGGAATAAAGGTTGCGAAGCATGGAAATCGTTCCGTTTCTTCGGTTTCCGGATCCAGCGATCTTCTGTCTTCCTTGGGATATTCTTTGGAATCGAGTCATGAGGATGTGGAAAGAAAATTCCAAGAAACAGGTTTCACATTTTTATTCGCACCCGCATGGCATCCGGCTATGAAATATGCGGCAAATGTTCGAAAAGAACTCGGAATTAGAAGTTTCTTTAATGTAATTGGTCCATTATCCAATCCATTTTCTGCCACTCACCAAATCATTGGAGTATTTTCTAAAGATTGGTTGGATCGCATGTCTTTTTGTCTTCAAGAATTGGGTCTCAAAGCAGGGATAGTATGCCACTCTCGAGATGGATTGGATGAATTTTCCATTTTTGCACCCACTGATTATATGTATTTGCAAGATGGTAAGAGAGAAACTGCAGTTTTCGATCCCGCCGATTTGGGAATCTCCCAAAAACTAGATCCAGCAGAAGTATATGTTTCTTCACCCGAAAAGGCAGTGGAATTTTCTCGCGATATTTTGAACGGAAAGGAAACTTCGGGGACACATTTGGTTGCTCTAAACGCTGGAGTTGCTTTATGGCTGGTAAAAAAGGTGGATTCTATAAAACATGGTTATAGAGCCTCTCTGGAGCAACTTTTAAATAAAAAGGTTGCCCAATACACAAGTGAGATTTTGCTTTTAAAATAGATATGCTTATAGAACCAACAATTCAACTTTTTATCGCACAAGCAGCAGAGGGCGGAAGCCCTTTCGGGACACTACTTCTCATCCCAATCATGCTTATCGTAATGTATTTTCTTGTGATTCGTCCTCAAAGGAACGAAGAAAAGAAGAAAAAAGAAATGATCGCATCACTTACGAAAGGCGATCAAGTAATCACCAGCAGTGGAATCCATGGAAAAGTGGTGGAAGTAAAAGAAGCAGAGAATGAGGTAGTATTGGCAATTGCCCCGAATACTAACGTAACATTTACTTCTGCAACAATTGCATCCAAAAAAGAGATCAAGTAAAACATATGCCTCTTATTTTCCGAAAAATCCTAACCCCCATTATGGTTCTACTTCTAAGTAGTGGATCCATAATTGCACAGTCAGGGGATGGTTTGGATTTTTTGGACAAGGTGGAAAATATTCAGATCCCAAAAGAAACGGATGAACCAAAATCCGGATCAACGAATACGAATACTACAAAAACAAAACCCTCTGCAACCAAAACTACTACTTCCACTACTGGTGTTAAGCCGGCACCGACACAGCCGGCTCCCAAAAAAACTGTAACCAAGACTGTGCCCAAGACTACGGTTACGAAAACAACTCCTCCTCCAACAAAGACTGTTCCCAAGCAACAACCTGCTCCAACAACTACGACAACATTGGAACCCACAACTACAAGAACTGCTCCTACAACAGAAGAAATTATTTCTCCTGAAAAAGCTAAGCAGATTTGGATAGATGCTCCTCTAGCAATGGATCCGGATTATTTACCCGGATTTTCATCTACCAAAACTGAGTTGGTAGATAATAAAATGGAAGGAGAGAACAAGAAGGATTCGGAACCTGTAAAAGAATTTTCCAGACCACTTCCTCATTTGGATGGGAATTTTAGTATTTGGGGATCCTTTGTGGAATTTCTTTCCAAGTATCAAAAAGCATTTTATATATTCGGTATACTTTTGTTGTTTGCAATATATAGATTGAAATCAGGACGAAATTCGTCCTCATCAAGAAAATCAACTCCTACTATTCGTAGGATGAGACGTTAAATTAGAATTTTAAAATTTAGGAGTTTAGATTGAAGTCTCCCCGATCATTTATAATCCCTCTACTTGCCTTAGTTGCGGCTATTCTCATTCTCTATCCATCATTTGGTGAGAGAGAATTGCAACTGGCTGTTCGCCCCGAATTCCAGGAATTGTCTCAAGAAGATAAGTTACCCCTACTGGAAAGATTCCATACAAGATGGGAAAAAGAATATGATCCTGAAGGGGATTGGACGATTACTCCATCCCCCAAAGATTACAATGGAGAAGAATACTTTACCGTTGTAGGTCGGTTCATTACTTCAGCTAAGATCAATCAAATTTCTCAGGAAAATTCCAAATTGATTTGGGAGCTCAATAATAAATTGGTTCCTACACTGGTGGAAAACCTTGTTAAAGGTGGTAAACCACTTGCGATTAAGTTCGGTTTGGATTTACAAGGTGGTATGCGAGTAGTGATGAAAGGGGATTTTGAAACCTATTCTGCTAAACTCAGAGATATCTATTCAAAAGAAATCGCAGACCTGGAAATCAAAAAGAAAGATCTGGCACTTTCGGAAAAAGAACGAAATGACGCTGAGACTCGCCTCGAAGAAATTGAATCCTTATTCGAGCTTACTTCCTTTCGAAAACAAACAGAACTTGAAAAAGCCAAGACCATTATTGATAACCGTCTAACCAATCAAAATCTTACTGAGCCTCAGGTTCGTATTCAAGCCGACCAAGGTGCTGTAGAAGTATCTCTTCCCGGTGTTACCAACTCGGCTAAGATTTTGGAAATTTTACGTTCTACAGAAACTGTAGAATACAGACTCGAAGAGCCCGCTCCCGGAGTTTATGGCGAAAAAATTGCCAGGGAAGAGCGAAAGCTTCTAGAAGAGGGAAAAAGAGAAGAAACTGATATTGTAAAATACCAAAAGATCATCAAAGACAGGTTGGGTAGAGACGCACAGCTTAGTTTCTTGCAAGAATTAGAGAAGAAATACTCAATTCCATCAGATCGTTATAAACTTTATGCTCTTTGGGCAAGAGGGGCAAATACCAATTCTCCACTACTTCCGAGATCTTTCATAGTTTTGGAAAGAGCAATTGCTCTATCGGGAAATGATTTAACCAATGCGCAGCCTTCTTATAATCCAAACTCATTTGCTTGGACTGTAAGTTTTTCCATGACTCCGGCAGGTTCTGAAAAATTCTTCGAATTAACTTCAAGAAGTAGAGGGAGAAACCTTGCTATTGTATGGGGTGATAAGGTAGTATCCAATCCTACTATCAATGATCCGATTGCCGGTGGTAGAGCTGAGATATCCGGAAGTTTCAACCAGGAAGAGGCAACTCGACTTGCCAATGTGATTAGTGAAGGTTCGCTTCCTATACCTTTGGAAATTTTGGAAATGCGATTTATTGGACCTACTTTAGGTTTGGAATCCATTCGAGTCGGTATGAAATCGGTTATGGTAGGTTTCATGCTAGTAATGGCATATATGATTTTCTACTACCGATACGCTGGTTTTATTGCAGATATTACTCTTATGGTGAATGTTACTGTCCTTATGGCTCTTCTAAGCTTGATGGATTTTACACTCACACTGCCTGGATTTGCCGGGATAATTCTTACGGTGGGTATGGCAGTGGATGCCAACGTGATTATCTACGAACGAATTCGTGAGGAACTCGATAAGGGTAAGCATGTTACGGTTGCCGTTTCCCGTGGTTTTGAAAATGCTTTCTGGACAATCATTGATGCAAACGTTACAACCTTGATATCCGGTATTCTAATGATTCGATTAGGAAACGGACCGATTAAAGGATTTGCCATTACTCTTTGTTGGGGTATTATCACTTCCTTATTTACATCCTTGGTTGTGAGTAGGATTCTTATGGAATTCTCTGTGAATACATTAGGTATAACTAAGCTTAAATTAGGCTACGGATTGTTTAGCAAAAAGGAGGCAAAATAATATGAATTTTGTAAAATACAAATACATCAGCCTTACATTTTCCATTATATGTATTCTTATAGGTTTTGGAATTACTTTTGGAGTCCACGGTGGATTCGCCAATTCATTGGACTTCAACGGTGGTATTAGAACCACAATCGATTTTCCGGATGAAATGACTCGGGCTCAATTGACTGAATACTTCCAAAAAAGAGAGATAGAAGCAACCTTGATTGAATTGGATAAAGAAAAAAATATCTGGCAGATCGATACTAGTCTTTCTGTTTTAGATGATTATAAATCCAAACGAAAAGCCGCCGGTCAAGATGAAGGTTCTGCTGTGGATGATTTTATTGGTTCTATAATAACAGATTTCAATCTTGTGAATGAGAACATTATGAGCGCTGACCAAGTCGGTGCCGTAGTGGGAGGGGAACTCACAGAAACAGGTATTTCTCTTGTTATGTGGACTATCGTTGTAATGGGTGCCTACCTTGCCTTTAGATTTCGTTATCTAAAGTTTTCTGTGGGTGCAACTGTGGCGCTTTTGCATGACTTGGCTTTTACTCTTGCTGTGATAGGAGCATTCCAGATCAAGCCATCTATACCTTTGATTGCGGCCATTCTGACTCTTCTTGGATATTCTATCAATGATACTATCGTTGTTTTCGATCGAATTCGAGAAAACACTCAGGAAGAGCCTGATATGCCTCTATCCTCTGTCATTGATGGAGCTATCTATCAGACATTAGGAAGAACCATCAATACTTCTTTTGCAACCTTGATTGCAGTAGTTGCTATAATTATAGGTGGTGCAGTTGAATTGTATGACTTTGCCTATGTATTGATATTTGGTGTGGTAGTGGGAACCTATTCATCCATATTCATAGCGGC
>JAFIGA010000010.1 GCA_020831715.1 Leptospira sp.
AAGATATTTGGGATCCAGCACCAGGGGGGTAGGGCTGGCTGGTGCTGGATCCCAAATAATAGGATACCTCGCACCGTTTTGAAGGTGCTCGGTAGCAGGTAAGAAAATGATATCTCAAGTTAATATGATCACCATGTTGCCTGTTTGGGTGTCCAAAGAGTCGATTGTCCACTGGCTTCAAAAAGACAGAGGGTATCTTGTTTCCAAAAAAGAGTTTTGGGACAAGCTCTAATTGAATTCTGTGCCTAAGTGGTGAAAAAAATTCTTAAAACTTCCGTAACGAATGGCATAGCCATTCTTTCCTTTACTTCCGCCTGCCCAGCACTACATTGCAAAGCAATTAGTGCTGTGGTTGTTAACTCTTCTGCGAACGAATGTGAGCACCCCAATGTTGCATAGCAACACTCCTGACGTCTTTTCTTGATAAAATTCAGGGAAAGTGCGGTTCCAAGAAGTATGCCACGGAGAACACGGAAAGAACTATGCTACCATAAACCGGTAGCATAGTTTCCATCTTGCTTAAATCCTATCTTATGCTATTTCTTCTGAGTGCATCAATTCTCACTTCTAGAGGAGGGTGAGTAGAGAAGAGTTGCATAAATCCCGATTTTTTACCGGAGATTTTAAGTGAGGCAATAGCTGCTCCTCTTTCATCAACGGGTTGGTTGGAGTATTTTCTTAGTTTTTCCAAAGCGGCAACCATGGAATCTCTTCCGGCAAGTTTTGCCCCACCTGCATCAGCTCGGAATTCTCTGGCTCTGGAGAAGAAGGCAACGACCATGGAACCCAATATTGTGAACAATATGTCCAAAACTATTGTTGTTACAATTCTTACAACGAATTCCAAATCTTCACGAACCATTCTTCCCACTGCGAATGCAATGACTCTAGATAGGAACATCGAGAATGCATTCACCGTTCCTTGGATCAAAGTTAATGTCACCATATCACCATTGGCTACGTGGGAGATTTCATGTGCTAGAACACCATCCACTTCTTGAGAATCCATATAATTCAGAAGCCCTGTAGATACAGCTACCAAGGAAGAAGACTTAGTCGGACCTGTGGCAAATGCATTGATCTCCGGAGATTCATAAATACCTACTTCCGGCATAGGAATTTTAGCCGCTGCTGCTAACCTTTGTACTCTGGTAAAAAGATCTCTCTCAATACCGCTGGCTTTATTGGGATCGATCACTCGGACGCCCATCATCCACTTTGCCATAACTTTTGACATAGCAAGTGAAATGAAAGCTCCTATAAAACCCCATAAACCGCAGAAAATGAGTAGAGAAGTATAATTGATTCCCTCGGCCTCAATCCAGTGGCGAACGCCAAGTAAGTTTGTAATTATAGATATCGTAGCGATGATAAGAATATTTGTTATAAGAAACAAACCAATTCTTTTAAACATATGTAATCTCTCCTTTCTGTTTATTAGACTAGGATTTAGATTTTTTTGCCAAGTAAGATTCCAAAATTAAATTCTTCTCTTGGGCTGTAATCCAGGATTTATCCAAGAAAATTTCCAATGTTACTTGGAGAGAATCAGGTGGGACATGCGAGAAAAATTGATGGATTTCCGAATAGTCGAGTTTTGTTCCATTGTTTTGTTCCACTTTTTTCGCCATCTCATCGGCGAATCCTGAAGCGATTCGAAGTTGGACGAAGAGCATAGTATATTCTTCCAAGAAGGCAAGAAATTCAGCATCCGATTCTTGGACAGCTAGACTGAAGGCATAATCATAAAAGTTCATATCTTCCGAGAAAACTTTTTTGATGTCTTTTCCCAGAGCTTTGAAGAGATCCAAGAATTTTTTGGATTCAACTCCGCCGCTTCCCGTTAGCATTTTAATGTGAATTAGATCAATTCTACCAAGAAGTTCTTTTGCAGGTTCCAAATTCCAAGTCTTACGAATCGTATTTTTCAGAAGAATTGCATACTGTGCCTTTGAAAGTAACTTCCAGTAGGAGGAGATCAATTCCGGAACAGGATTGCCAAGAAGCTTTGCCTTATGCATAGAAGTGATCTGGCAATAGAATAATTCAATGAGAGCCGATTCTGTGAAGAGAGGATTTTGAAGTATTTTTTTTACAATCAAAGAATTGATTACCCGAAAATAGTAATCCATCATGTATGCGAATCCCACATCTTTTTCAATTTCGAGAGATAGCGTAGCGGGATGGATGGCATCCAATGCCTTTTCGATTTCTTTGAATTGTGGAACAGGTGCATAGACTAACTCTATGAGCCTGTTCATAACTTCTTTGGATTTATCTAGACTCATCCTCTTCCTTGGGATTTAACTTAAAGTAGTTTGCAATAAACAATAGCAACGCCAAGAATAAATAGGCGATTGCAAATTTTCCCGAAGCAGGTATTGTGAATTCATTGATTATGGCATTTCCCATTAAACTAAATGAATGGATGATCCCCACTAAACTCAGTAATGATCCTATAATACACCAAATAGCCGCAACGGTAAACTTGCGATCAATGATGTAGACCGCAATGGATCCCCACACCATAGCCGAAAGAAGGAATCCTTGGGATAGGGCAAGCACGCCTTCGAGAGCATAGGGAAGAATGGGTTGTGAGAGGGGAACTTCCGACATCCATATATGATGGACATTTTGTATTCCTTCTTGGCTTAAAATGGCTTGTAATTTTCCATCGGCAAAATTAAAGACAGATTGTATCATTAACATTGCCCAACCGGCAAGTGCGGGGAATAGACCGATTACGACAGCAGGAGAATGTTTCGCAGGAATGGATTGGAAAGCTTGAGCTCCAATGATAATTCCAATCCAGAGCACAATAGCCATACCGGCTTCAATGGGGATGAGTGCAGATAGAACTCCCATCAGACCAAATATTGCGATAATTGTTATAAAAGCACCGTTTAATACGGAATATCCAATTCTGGCTCCCAGCCCTTTCCAACCGGGATGACCGATATAAATTGTTGTAGGGAAGGGTGAGCCAAAAAGAGCACCAATCATAGTCCCTGCACCATTTACCAGGAGGGAGGATTTTGTATCGAAGCTATCTCCTGCCGCTTCTGCCGATTCAATATTTTGCAGAGAACCAATCACGTTGAAGATACCCATGGGAATGATTATGGAGAGGTATTGAGTGAAATAGCTTGGATTTAAAACTTCAATCAGTTCTGTTATATACAAACCGGGTAGAGCAAAACCCACAGTGCCAAAAGATTGAGTTAGCAATTCTCCGCTCATCATAGGAGCCTTCCAAAATCCACTAGACCAAGCTAGTATTGTTCCGACTACTACGGAAAGTAGTCCACCTGGAATTAAAAAAGGGAATTTCACATTGGCAAAATACTGCAAAAGTATAATTCCGAAAGGTACAAAAGCAACGAGTGGGTTTTGGAAAGTTCTAAGTAGAAAGTCCATTGAAATAAAGGTGATGGCAATACCGGCGAGTGATGAAAGTAATGCCGCTCGTGGAGTTGCCTTGCGAATTCTGTGTGCAATGAATGCTCCAAAAAACTCAATCATACCGGATAGGAAACTTGCCAATAGACCGGCTTTCCAAGCTTGTTTATAATCACCTGTTTCTTGATAAACGGGAAACAGTATGAAGAATATGAAAGCAAATAACGAAACTGTGTTGATACCATAGGGAAGAGCTGTTATATCATCTCTTCCTTCTTTCTCGCCTATTTTGTAAGCTTGCCACGAATAGAAAAGATTTCCCACCAAAAGAGAAACCGCAACACCCGGTAGAACTACCTTGGTAATAAACTCCATCGGAAAACCACAGACCCCAATGCAGAGTCCGGTTATGATCAATAATTGAATGAGATTATCGATCATCAGACCGAAGAATCCATCTATGTCCCCTCTAACGAAAAACTTTGGTTTCACTCTTTCTTTCCTCCAAAATCAACTTGAATGACTTTTCCTTTTTCTTCTGACTTACCTGACTTGGCTTCGGGCTTTTTAGCATTGCTATTCTTGGGTTTGAATTCGGTATGTTCATCATCCTCAATGGGTGGGAGTATTCTCATCTGAACCAAGGAAGCTTGTCCCTTGTCATAGACTCGAAAAATAGCATCCCATGGAATCACAACATCTTCCCATGTGTATCCAAATTGCAATTCTGCAAATAATTCCGCTTCGTAGTAATGGACATTTCTTACGGCTTTTGGGCCGAAAACGAGAATGATTCCCGATTCTTTTTCTTCTCCAACCAACCCACGTTTTCCAATTTTCAGTCTTGGATGGGGTAGTATGTGAACATAGAAAGTTCCAAATCTCTCCCAATAAAGTGTGAATAGGTCAGTTTTAAATTCTCTGATATTTTTTAATTCTTCCGGTGTAAGGTTCTCGTCCATCAATTGTCGCCTATCGCTTATTTTTCTGCTTGTTTTCTTGTAGATTCCAGATATTGGTTGTGAATGATATATTCAGGCACAATTTCTTGGAATAGTTGATATATCTCTTCGTTCTTATTCGCTTTTGCCATACTGAATAGTGTATTGAGTTTATTTTGAAAAAGTAAGAGATTGTAATTTTCCAGAGGAGCAGCAATTCTAATCTTGGGATGATGAGTCTTCTTGATCCCTTCCTGATCCAGCATTAGTTCCTCGAAAAGTTTTTCACCGGGTCGCAGTCCTGTGAATTCGATTTTGATATCAATATTAGGTCTAAATCCTGATAGGCGAATCATTTCTTCGGCTAGATTGGAAATCTTTACCGGCTCTCCCATATCCAAAATAAAAATCTCACCATGCTCTCCCATGGAACCTGCTTGGAGAACCAATTGAGTTGCTTCGGGAATGGTCATGAAATATCGAATCACATCAGGATGGGTTACCGTAACAGGACCACCTCTCTTGATTTGCTCTCGGAAGCGGGGAATCACAGAACCATTGGAGCCCAAAACATTTCCGAAACGAACTGTGATGAATTTGGTTCTGGAATTCAACGAGATATGTTGAAGATACAATTCTGTGATTCGTTTGGATGCACCCATAATATTCACAGGATTCACCGCCTTGTCTGTGGATATTAAAACAAATCTTTCTACGCCTGTTAGTCGAGATACATCGGCAACATTTTTCGTTCCCAAAATATTATTCAACACGGCTTCGCTTGGATTGATCTCCATCATAGGAACATGCTTGTAGGCGGCGGAGTGGAATACCACCTGGGGTTGGTGGACTTCAAATATATAGGACAGTCTGGAAAGATTTTTAATGTCTGCCGTAACAGGAGATATCTCTACCTCACCGGAGAATCGTGAACGCAGTTCATAATCAATTTCATAGAGTGGAGTCTCTGCCGAATCAACCAAGATCAATTTAGCCGGCTCAAAATACATGATCTGTCTGCATATCTCACTGCCGATGGATCCACCGGCACCGGTTATCAGAATTGTTTTCCCACTCAAATAAGACTTAATATTCTCAACTTCCAAATTTACGGCAGGTCTTCCCAGAAGATCTTCCACTTCCACTTCTCTTAGTTGGTTGATATTAGCCGATGTCTCCAAAAATAATTCACCAAGGCTGGGAAGGATTTTGTATTGGACTTTTAATGATTTGCAAATCTGAATGATGTTAGCGATATAAATACCATTCGATTTATCGATAGTTATAATAACTTGTTCAATCTTTCGATTTTTAATGATAGTGTCCAGGATATCAATGTTTCCGAGGATCGGAACACCTTGTATATGGCCTCCAATTTTGGAATGATCTTCGTCAATGAAACCGATGGGTTGGAAATTCAATTCTTTATGTCTTCGAATCTCAGAAAGAAAAGTTGCTCCTAGCTTGCCTGCACCAACCAAAATGATTGGGATAGAATCATCGTGGAGACCTCGGTTTTTAAAGATTTCATCTCGGATCATTCTCCAAGAAAAAGATCGAATGCAGAGAAAACTGAGTAAAAGAAGCGTATCGAGTATAGGCACTACTCGGGATAATTGCGAATAACGATTGTAAAATAATAGTGCTGTGGTTGCTACTAAGGATGAAATTAATGTTGTCTTAATTATTTCGACCAGATCGTGAATGGAAGCATGAGACAAAAGAGAACGATAGATCCCTGAAGCTAAAAATATGACAGAACGCACACCAACAACGATTGCCATGGAAGTAAAAAACAGATTTTTATCTTCCAGAAATCTTAAATTCTCATAGCGAATCCAGTGAGCCAGAAAAAAGGATAGGATCATGAAAACAAGATCTATGGGAAATACTAGATATCTTCTATTCAACTTCATATTTTTGATTTCTGCTTCATTATCCAAGACCTATTGGAATTGTAAAGAAAAGAAGAAAATCATTGACAATAAAACTAAAAATCTTTAGTTTAAACCTATTGAAATCTCTGATCATCAACATCCATGGTAATTTTTCTGCCGAGTTGGGCTCCGAGCTTTATCTGAGTCTTAAGCCGGTTCTCTCCCAATCTCATCTCTGTCTTTTTGATGCCGGAGAGCTCGATTCCCTAGACGAAATCGGGGTAGAATTCCTGCAAAAAATTTTCAAATATGGGCAAGAATCCGACTCGAAATTTGCCATTGCCAATCTTTCTCATATTCTTGGGAAAATATGGGATGAAAAATTGTCCCAATCCATTCCAAGATTTTCCAATCGAGAAGAAGGAATTCGATATTTAGAAAGCTTTCTAGCCGTTTCATCCGGCTCGGCTGTTTCCCCGGGGTCTGCGAATTCTCAACAATCCGGGTTGGCAGAATCCGGTAATGGCAATTATTCCCAAGAAACATGGGTCTATTGCCCCCATTGCGAGGCAATCAACGTGATCCATGAATATGGAGATCAGGAATGTGGTTCATGTGGTGGCAAATTTTATGTACAACCCAATCTCCATGTTTCCATCTATGAGAAATTACTTTAATATTCGTGAACAACTTTAAGAGCGGTACCCCGTCTTGAGCCACTAGGTCACATATTTTTATTGATCTTATCTGTAACTTTTAGGCGAAATTCAGGGGAACCAAAACTCGCTTCTATCGCGATGAATTCAGGAACTATATAAGGGTGCATTTTGAATAAAATTTCCTCTATCTGGGAGAGTTTATCTTCGTAGGTTTTCATCATGATTTTGATTTCTTTGTCAACCTGAACTCTATCATCCCAACCATACATAACCTCCACTTCGGGGAAGAAGGTGGCGCTCGTAATGAGTTTCTCGTCTAAGAGAGTTGTAACGAACTCGTCGCCCCAATCTTTATCGTTAATGGCTGTATAAACTACATATTCTTTCATATTAGATCCTTCAGTGTATTGAAGAGATGGCTCTTGGCATGAATGAAATCATCAATGCCCAAAGCTTTCATTTTGTCTTGTTCCGGAGGATTGCCTGCTATGAAAAATTTTGTAGATGGCAATTTTGATTTTAATTTACTCAAATAGTCTTCACAGATTTTCGAATACTCATCGTCAGATGAACAGAATACCAAAAAATCCGGCTTGGTTTGAACGAAAGATTCCCATGTGTTAGTTGGATCTTCCATGGCACCGGGGTTATTGATTTCGAAACCTGCTACTCCAAAAAAATTGGTCACAAAACTTGCTCTAGCCGTTCTCATTGAGCGATTGCCTGTAATAAATAACTGAACTACAGGTTTTTTCCCTTTTGCCTTGGCGGATTCTTCCATGTGCAATCGTAATTTTTCAAAATCTTCCGCCGCTCTCCAAGTTGTCAAATACGGAGCGTGAATATCCGATTCACCTGAGAACTCCGGAAAGGGTGCCTTAGCTTTTTTAATCGGGTCAGGCTTACTTGTTTTTAGCAATTTTTCTGTTGGATTGGGATATTGACTGGTTCCCAATATGGGATCTTTTTTCTTTAAGATAGCAGATCTTTTGGTCTCGGAGATTGATTTTACATTTTTTTGGATGATCTCTTTGGTAAATGCAGAAATATATCCACCTTGTCCCTCTGTCTCTTGGAAAAGCTTCCACGCATTCTCGGAAAACTGTGCTGTAATGCTATCTATATAGTAAGAGCCATTGGACGGATCAACCACCATATCCATATAGGTTTCATGTCTTAGAAGGTGTTGAACATTCAGAGAAATTCTTTTGGAGAAATCATCTTCTTCTTGAAAGCCATGATTGAATGGGTGCACCAAGAGAGCATTGCTTCCTCCCAAAATTGCAGACATAGCTTCTGTTGTTACTCGAAGCATATTTACATAAGGGTCAAAAAGGGTAGTATTCCATTCCGATGTCTCGGTGATTATTTCGCAACTTCTCAAATCTTCGGAAATTCCGTAGGCTTCCAAAACTTGATTCCATAGGAACCTAAATGATCTGAGTTTTGCTATTTCATGAAAATAATTTGCGCCTACGGCAAATCGAAATACAATCTGTGCGGCTACTTGCTCAGCCTTTAGACCCTTAGCAGTCAATTGACTGATATATTCGCTTCCCATGGATAGCGCATAGGCAAGTTCTTGTGTGAGATTGGCTCCGCTATTGGCAAAATTAATTGCGTTCACGGAAATACTTCTTATGCTTTTTCCACATTTTTCCGTTAGCTGAATGTTTTCCTTTGCCGATTGCCAAACCTTTTCTTGAGAATTGGGAAATTCCCCACATACAGTCAGCGCACTCAGAGGATCTTGGAAAAAATAGGATTGGATAGAACAGCCATCTAACGAATAATTTTGAACGGCATGTATCCAAGCCTTGATATAAACAGGACTGGATGATGATGTATCCCAAAAGAATCGAATTGTATCGGGTTTCTTGAATTTCGTGGTGTTTCGGAAATCTCTTAAAGCACTTAAAATAGACTTACTAAAGTCCAGAATTTCTTCTTCAGATGAAAGGTCTAGCCCCAGGACTTCGTTTTGGTTCCAGATGGATATGAATTTCCAAGAGTCAGCACCGGCATCCAGGGATTTTTTGAATCTTTCCAATGCCAATTGGGGAGAGGATATAGAAATTTCTTCGACAGTATTCCAGTTATTTGGCATTCCCGGAGGATTGGGAATTTTAAGTTGCGAGGTAGATTCTTCGGAGTAGTAAGGTCGAACGGAAAAATCTTCATCTGTTTTCCAGATTAATTTTTTATCGTAATCTTGGCCTTTCAAATCTTTTTGAATGACCTTTTCCCATTCATCAATGGAAATCGGCGGAAATTCTGTAAAAAGTTGTTTCAAATCAGTCTCCTTCAACTAATCAATCCTGAATGAGTTCCAATTCTTCCATATAACCGGGAAAATCGCCTAATCCTCTGGTAAATGTGAACTTGAGTGGATAGACAACCAGTCTTTTACCGGATTGCACGAATGTTCCGGATATCAGGCTAAAAGGACTGGATAGAACGAAAAGCCCCAATCCTAAGCCCACACTAGCGACGCCTAGGGGTCTAGCGATAATCGCATCAATCATAATTTCCCCTCCGCTGGGAACTTCCTTGGCTCCTAAGGATAGATGTGGAATTGTTAGAAGGAATACAAGGGTAATGACTACTGCTTTTTTCATAGAATCTCCATTTGGGCTTTCAGTTAGTATTCTTTTTTTTGTTTTTTCAAATTACAAGGAATTTTTTCTTGAAAAGTATGGGAAAGCTTCTAAGATATAGAAGCTGAGGGGTAGGTAATAGTCAATGAAATCACTAAAAAAAACAACATTTTTAGAAGCGGTAGCCGCGGCAATTGAGCATGAGGTTAAGTCTTTTAACTTTTTTTTGGATCTAAGCAATAATTTAAAAAACGGGGCAACCAAGGAATTATTCCAACAACTTGCCGAGGATGGGGACAAGCATATTGAATTCATCAAGGAAATATACAAATCAGCGGAAGGACAGGAACTTCCCAACCTGAAAACTCTTTCTCAGATTCATAAATTCCATTCATCTACCATTCAATTGCTCATGGATAAACTGGAACGAAACATGAACCAAGAAATTGGTGGTGATGACAGAAAGGCTCTTGAGCTTGCAGTCATGCATGGTGATGATGCGATTCGTTTTTATAGCAAAATGAAGGATAAATTTCCGGATCCCAAGATCAATTTATTGTTTCAAAAGCTCTTAAGTTTTATCGAAACGAATACAAATTTAATCGAAGCTCAAATTATGGCACTCGAACAAATCACTCCTATAGATGGTCAGTTCTTCTGGGAAGATGAATCATTGATGGCAGAGGCGGCAGTTTCATCAGGATTGGGCAGATCTTCCAAGAAGTCGGGCAAGAAAATTTCGTCTAAACAGTCCAAGAAAAAAGATAGTAAACCTAAACCCAAATCGAAAACTGCAACCAAGAAGAAAGCAGTGAAATCGCCGAAGAAAAAGTCGGTTAAAAAAACAGTAAAAAAAACGAACAAAAAACCGGGAGCTAAGAAGAAAAAAAAGTGAAATATAAGGTAACACAAAAATTTGAAGTGTCATTGGAAAAATTGCTACAAGCAAGAGAAGACCGTTATAAGCATTTAGATAAGTTTCCCGATTTAAAGAATGTCTCTTTGATTGAAGAAAAGAAAGAAGGCAACCGGATTATTCAAAAGAGAAAGATTGACATCGGAGCTTCCATGCCTCCGATTCTTGCCTCAGCACTTTCGGAGCCGTGCCTAATGGAAGACTCCGTATTCTTCACAGAAACCAATACTCATGAATTCAAACTCTATCCTCCTGACAAAGAAAATGTTGTTACGATAACGGGAGTTTCAGTCTATAGGTCTGTTGATGAAAACAATTCTGAGCGAGTGTATGATGTGGAAGTAAAATCTCGCCTTATGCTAATCGCTATGGCTGTTGAGATGGCAATTGAGGGAATCCACAAGCATAGTTTAGAAAAGGACATGGCATCTATTAGAAAATTCCTGGAAATTTGAAATTCCTGACAAAATTTCAATTTATTTTGAAAATTTTTGTCCATTCGCTTGTTGTCATAGGTGATGGTTGCTCAAAATTTAGTGCTTGATGTAGATTCCTACTCCGATCCAATGGGATGGATGTTGGACAACCGGGATGCTATGGAGCAACTCTTTCGCTCTATGCAAAAGAGAATATACGATTTTCTATACAAATACACTCAAAATCCCGAGACAGCAATGGATTTGTTGCAAGATACATTCCTTAGTTTTTTTAAATCCTATGGTGATGCTAACTTGCCCGAAGAACAGTCCATTATGCTATTGTATAGGATTGCACGTAATCGTTCTATTAATTTTGCCAAGAAATTTTCAACCAAGAATGAATCCCAAGCCTCAGAAATTTTTGTTGTACCGGATGTAAGAAATTTTGCCAAGGAACTTGAAACCAAAGATTTGGAAAACAAGCTCTTGGAATGTTTGGACGATCTCGATCCGAATGAAAAGGAAGCAATTATTTTGAAGTATGTGGAAGGTTTGAATCAGTCGCAGATCGCATCCATTCTGGATGTTTCCATTTCAACTGTATCCAGAACTATAACCAAAGCAACAGCCAAGTTATTGGTCATGGCAAGGGAAAAGGAGATAAGTCTCCAATAGTCGAGAACTAAAACGGTTATGAATAATAGAGAAGATACAGACAAAATAGAAGAGCAGATATCTAGAGCGCTCACGGGTGAATCCAATGAGTATTCGGCTATTTTGTCTCAATTGAAAAATAAATTGCAGTCAGCTTTTTCTATTCCAGAAGAACAATCCAATGTTATTGTCAATTTTGAAATGATATGGAATAAGCATCTTCAAAATGAGAAACTTTCATCTCAATCCCAATCATTCGGTGCGAATACCCAGCAAGAAGTTCTACCATTATATAAAAGATCATGGGTTCGAGGATTGGTTTCTATTGCCGCCATTGGTTTGATTACTTGGGTGGGATGGTTCAGTTATCAAGAGTTATCTAAACCAATTTTGCCCAGCTATGATGCGAAGATAACAAATGTTTACGGGAGAGCTTATCTTTTGAATTCCGATGGGAGCCCTCGCGTTGATCTGAAAAATCTGGATCGCATATCCGCCGGAGAAACTGTTATGGTCGAATCGAATTCATTTGTGGATTTTGCCATCACTCCCAATTCCAGCATCAGGATCCGTTCCAATACGACTTTGAATTTTGAAATATTGGTTCAAGAAGAATTGAAAGATCGAATTGTTTTGTATTTAAAAGAAGGATCAGTTCTTACGAAGGTTTCCAAATTGAAAAAGTTTTCTGAATTTACCATTCGAACAGAAATGGGTAATGTACAAGTTCGCGGAACTCGTTTTGTGACCGAGACAAAAAATGATACCCTCAAGGTAGGTGTTGTATCCGGTAAGGTGAACTTCACTAAGGATTCAGCGAGCGGAGTGTCAATTCTTCCCGGTTTTGAGGTTGAGTCGAGTGCCAGTGGCATTACTCAAAAGCCCATTTCCAAAGATTTGGAAAAACAGCTTGCCGAGTTGGATTCTGTTCTGATGCAAGAACCGGACAACATGGTAAATATAATTCAATCAGAAGATGATCTTTTTCGTTTGTATTCAATTATTGAACAAATTCATTTAGAAAACGGTAATTCCGTTCGAGGTGTAGTTTTTGGAATGAATGATGGAAATCTTTTGATTCGTACTGTCTCCGGGGAGATGAAAATCCCCCAAGATAAGATATTGGATGTAGAAAAAATACGTTGATTTTTATTTGATATTTAATAGCTTTACCTGCATGCAGGAAAAAAATAAAAAAAGCTTCCGCTTCAAATACATAATCGATCGGGAATTTCAGATTCGATTTCTAATTCACTTCTCAATACTTTTTATTTTTGGAGTTATTTCTACTTTAGGGTTTCTCTATTGGTTGAATCAGACAAAATATGAAGGTGGTGCAGTATTTCGGTTGAGGCAAGACCCCATTCAAGTCTATCATAAAGTTGAAGCAGATCTTGATCTGGGTGAACCTGAAAAATTTGTAAAGAGAGATATTTTCCTACCGGATTATGATCATAAATTAGATAGATATTCCATACAATCATCTGCAGTTGTAGTTCTTTCTATCATCTACCTTGCCTTGATCAGTATTTTTTCTATTTTTAAATCTCATAAAATGGCTGGTCCCATTCATAATATTAAGAGATCCCTCAGGAAACTTGCCGATGGGGAAGATGTTCCTTTCATACGCATTCGAAAGGGAGATGAGTTCCAAGAATTGGTGGATGAATTGAACGAAGTCATAGCCAAGCGAATCAATAATAAAAATTTCTAACTAAATCAATATAAATCGAGTTTGTATGCAAGAAGAAATTAATACAGAAAAATCATTAAGAAAATCAAAATTCAATCCCATGATTATTTGGGATTTTGTTATGGTTCTCATTGTTTTGGCGAACTTAACATTGATAGTTTTTGATCTTACCTATTTATGGCTGAGACCATTCTACTTTCAAAATTTCCCCAAAGTAGTAAAGATGTATGATAAGCCAATTCTCGGAATAGAAGGGCATCGTAGTACGGATAAGTATCTAAGATTTGTTGAAGAGTTGGAATACTTGGAAAAAATTAAAAATCAAGAATTTTATGATAAAGAGTTCGAGATTGCAACTCAAGAATTGAAAATGGTTGTAGAATCAATTAATTCAAATAATGATGATAAGCTGGAAAAAGTAAAGAACGAACTTTTGGAGAATTTAATTCTAATTGCCAGTCCTAGTCAAGTTGGTCAGAAGTTTATGGAGTTGGAAGAGGATCTCCTTGATCTAATGCTTCACAAAGAAAAGGATCCAATTTATACTAGGTTGGAGAAAATAGAACAGAAATTTGATCTTTTGGTAAGAGTTCGTGATAGAAAGGGTTGGGAATCCGAGAAGGCATCCGTACTTTCCAAGATGGACTATCAAATCATACACATAGTCGAAACCAATCCTTTTAAAGAATCGGGACAGACGGAAAACCTTGAAAATATAAAAACCTTTATTAAATCTCGTTATGACGAAATAAAAACTCGTGGTGTGGACAGGGAATATCGTGCAATACTCACAGAATCTTTAGGTGGACAGAAATCTTATCCTAGTACTGCTCTTGCCTTTACATATTTCTGGAGAAATCCCGGCTTGAGTATGGAAGAAAAAATCAATATCTTCAACGAAAATTTGAAGAATGAATTTGCTGTGAATTATTTCAGACATGTTGGAAAAGATGGAAAGCCTATCGACAATTATTTGATGCTAGATGCTCCATTTTTAATTTTCTTTTTCTTCGAATTTTCCATCAGTTGGTTTCTTGCGATTCGAAGAAAAACATATCTTGCTTGGTTTCTATACCCTATTTACCATTGGTATGACATACTAGGTTTGATTCCTGTTGTTGAATTTAGATTTTTTCGTTTGATTCGTGTGTATAAGATATATTTAATTCTTAAAACCAGCAGAATTATGCCTGTTGGGGATGATATCATATCAAGAACCATTCGTTACTATTCCAATATCATCAAAGAAGAATTATCCGACATGGTAACGATTCAGATTATTTCAGAGTCTCAAGAAGAAATTCGATCCGGTGCTTCCATGCAGATTCTAACCAATGCATTGGATGCCCATAGACCTGACATAAAAAAAGTAGTCTTGAAGAAAATGCGAGAAACAGCAACAAACCAAAGACTGGGCGAGTTGATTGAGACTTTAATAGCTGAGATTTTGGATAAGACACAGTCTAGTCTGCGACCGATTGGTTTACTTCCGGATAGTTTTAAAAATAAACTTTCTCGGGAGATTTCCAGTATCATCTACAATACTTTTAGCAAAGCTGTATTAGTTACACTGGATGATGAGTCCGGAAGGAAAACGGTTGAGAGTTTGGTTGATTTCGTTATCGATGAATTCGAACACACAGCTGAAGACAAGGATGTAAATGATCTGAATACTTCCATTACAGTTGAGCTACTGGAAAACGTGAAGAAATCCGTTGCTCGTAAGAAATGGTTGGATACAAAAATTTAATTTTCCTATAAATATTTAATTTTTTTTCATATAATTTGTTAAAACTGTCGTTTTCGGGACATACCCTCATTGGAGGGTATTATGAAAATTGGCAGTTTATTTTTAATATCATTTATTTTATTACTTTTAACTTGTTCTGAAAGCAAGAATCCAATCCCGCTGCTTTGGAATGGGTCATCGGAACACAAACCATTGCGATTGGATTACGGAAATGGTTCCGGTAGTTTAATAGGCATATCTCCCGAACCGAATGTAGAAAAGAGAGGAACTCAAGTTTGTTGGGATTCCAGAAACTGGGAATTACTGGATTATGGCCCTCGGCTATCTATTTGTTTTCCGGAAGAATCGGACTATGAATTTTCCTTGGACTGGATTTTTCATTCTTTGGATATTGCGAAACAATCTCTTGTTCAATCTTCCCTTGTTAGTTCCTATCCTAGATTTTCATTGCAGCATGAATCCGGAACTGTTCACTTTGATTTTATAACTGAGACAGCTCTTCGAAATCTTTGGAGACAGAGACAACCAAAAAATTATATATTAGGTGATCTTCGGATAAAAAAATTTCTAAACCAAGAGTATTCTTTGAAGATTGATAATGACTCTATTCAATTGTCACTATCATATGGGCTACCATATTGGAACTATTATGGAGGAGATGAATGCTTCTTCTTTTTCTCTAGTTGGGATTTGGATATTCCTGCCAATCAAAGAAGAATTCTCAGGATTCAATTCGATTGTGATTATGTGAGCCCCCAGATTCGAAATTTTTATTTTCATGTACAATCTGTTCATGAAAATGCGAAACTAGACTGTGAAAAAAAACATCCTATCATAACAGAATTTTTTTCCCATGGAAGTTCCAGGCATGGTCGTTATATCGAAATTCACAATGCTGAGGACTCGCCCTTATGTCATACAGAGATCATGCACAAAATTAGGGAATCAGATGATCAGTATCAAGAAAAAGGGATATGGATACCCGATTGGGAATTTATATTCCCCCAAGCAACCATCCTATTAGCTAATTCCGATTCCCGACTTCATGCTTATGATTGGGTTGGGGATTTCAACTGGAGCGCCATGGCAAATTCCCATGAAACTCTTATTGATATAGAATTCAATATGAATCAATCTATGTCCGGATTTCGGTTTGAAGAGGATTTTATAGCACAGAGAAAAATTCCCTATCCTTGTAGCATGGAAAAATCTCATTACCACACGAATGAAAAATTTTGTGGTAGCCCCGGATTTCACTTTAGTTCTCCTATCGATTGGGGAGTTTTTTGTTCACCGGAAGATATTCGTTTTACGGAGTTGAACTTTTGGGGAATCCAGGATAGCAGTGGATTTTTGGATTCAAGAGATCGATTTTTGGAATTCATAGTTCAACCTAAGGGTGACAAAAATATCTGCGACATTTCCTCGTTATATTTGGATATCGAAAACCAAATATTTCCCTTGTTTACCGGGAACAGCCTAAAGCAAAATCCTAATTCTCATCTATCTTTAGTGAAAAATGGAGATATAATATTAATTAGTCTATCTAATAAGTTCCCTCGTGGGATCCGAAGAATTCCCAGGAATTTGTTCCAATTGAATCCGGCTAGAAGTATAAGCGTACATGCTTATGGCCAACCCAATAGATCTCAGATAGTTTGGAATCCGGGCGAGAGATTTCAGAATTCTCAATTCAGAACCTTGTTTCGTGATAGCCGGTCCAGTCTTTATTCTTTGGTTCCGGTAGGTGATATTGCAAGTCTCGATTCCAATTCAGAGTCTCAAGTTCCCAATTACATTCACCATCCGCCTAATTCATATGATGGTTGGAGCAGTAGTGCATCTTTGAATTATATGAGTCCGGGGGATGTGAGTTCTACTCCACCTTCGAATTTGGGAGGTCTGACAATCTCCGAAGTCCTTTGGTCCGGATCTTATCGAAACGGAAGCTCAATATTGAATGATCGATTCATTGAATGGAAGACAGACCATGATGCGTTGGGTTCATTTTATTTGTCCATAACTTATCCCAATTCACCTAATAGAAACCAAACATATTTGATTCCATTGGAGAAGGATCGTTTTACTTTTCTCTCCAGAGGAAATCTCGAATGTTTTCCTTGGATAAGAGGTTTGCAGCACAATCAATTCTCTCTATTCAATGATCCGGTTTACTTGAAGATCCAAGATGAGGCGGGCAGAGTGCACCAAGAAATATTTTTGGATACAAAACTATTCGGCTTGAATCAAACTTCGCAAAGATTTCGAGCCAGTGCAATTTATTTTCCCGGAGACACAATCGGTCAGCAAGGTTGGAATACAAGCCAAGAAACGGAGTCTTCTTGCCCGGGTGAAGTTGCGGCAAGCCCCGGCTCTGCAAATTCAAATGATGTATCGAAAGAATTTGTAGACTCGGAGAATTGATATGAGGAAGACTCTAAAGTTTTTAAACATTTTAAACGTTTTCCGGGCATTACCTATACCTCCTGCTGGTTTCTATTTGGTTCTACTTGGAATCTATTTGATTCTTTCGAGAGAGATTAGATCTGAAGTGGATATATATTGGGAGCCTAATTTTTATAATACGCAAGTTTTGAATTCTCAATCGGAAGATGTGCATGGCTACCGCGATAGAGGAACAAATTCTGTTCAGAGACTGGGAATTTCCGTGGAGCAAGAATCCGGATTTGCAGGCTTAAATGTGGATTTGGATTTAGCGATGCGATTACCCAATGAAGAATTCAATTTTTATTTGGGAAGGGACGCCCATGTCACATTCTGGCTTCCCATTGGAGACGTATGGCTAGGGAGGAGGGCATTCTATAGAAATGACCTCAGGGAATCTATAACATATAACTCACCTATAATCTATGAAGATTTTTATGGTTTGGATGGCGGTGAAGGCTTAGGGATAGATATTTTGCATTGGGAGAAAGCTTATATTCAAGTTTTCATATGGGATTATTACAGAGGATTTCCTATTTGGGAATACCAACAAACACCTATTTATCTAGATGGTGAGAAAGCAGCTTGGAAACAAGGAGAAAGATATAGACAAGGAATTCGAATCGCTTACCAAAATGAAGGCTGGAATTTGGATGGGGATTTTTTCTACTTAAATCTTGGAAATTGGGGAGAGAAGGCTAGAGATGATAAAAACTTGCTGGAATCGGAGGGAGGTGATGGGGACCATCTCTATAGATTTAGAGCAGGTGTGGGATACAGTTGGGAACATATAGGATTTACGCTTCACTATCATATTACAAGGGGACTGGATAAAACATTTGCAGATCCTAAAAGACCGGAAAGATCCATGCCCATTCGTGGTGAAGCTGTACAATTGGACACACTCGGAAAATGGGATAGATTTTTCTTGAGGTTTTTTCAGTTTTTGCCCAACACCCCCCAGACGGATGAAAGCAAAGATTCAGTAAGCATGGGTTATGTGGGAATGGGGAGCCCAATCTCGGGAGGGGCATTTCATTCCAGAGAATGGAATCTATATCCGGCGGCTTGGGTTACCGAATACGGATTGGAGTGGAATCGTTTCGATTCGGACGATTTTTTTGGTGCGCGAGGCTCTGCTAGTTTTAGTCGATTGGAATTTGGAATGGCATGGGGGAATCTGAATATTATTTTTCGTGGAGAATACACCCTCCCTCGGAAGATATTCATCCAAGACAAGGGTAGGATAAGCCTGCAGAAACGTGATTATGAGGATTGGTTTTTAGCGGAGACGGGCGTGAGATTTGAATACGGAGAAAGGGTTGAATCCACAGCAAGTATGTTAGGAGTAAATGTCTCAACTTTTTGGACTCAAGAGAATATTGGAATTCGTGGAACAATGATTCAGGTTTATGGGAGGTATGTATTTTGAATGATATCAAAAGAATTGGCTCAATCATAATTCTATTATTGGTTTGGGCTATAATCTCCAAATGTAGTAATCATAAATCCAATGATCTACAACCAATCATGAGCCTTTTCGATTCTCCCATACTATGGAAATCATATTTTTCCTTCCCCGGACGAGATGTAAGCCATCATAGGCAAGTTCAGGTAAGAGATAGAATAGTTGATATGATAGACAATACAAATGAAGAACTGGAAATACATATTTACGGTCTGACAGATTTGGAAATCATTGAGGCAATAGAAAGAGCCAGAAATAGGGGTCTTCGAGTAAGAATCGTTGTGGATTCAGATCGAAATTATTCTGGTCTGGAGAATATAGGAATTCCTTTGGATATTTGGCGAGGGAGTGGACTGCATCACCCCAAGGTTATTATATCAGATACTAATAAAGTATTTACCGGGACTGGAAATTTCACAACCCAAGGTTTGCTAAAAGACTTCGATAGTTATATGATAGCAGAAAATATTCCCCAATCCAAGGCTAAGAAGTTTCGTGATTTTTTAAGAGAAGAAACGGATGAGCCTGTCTTTCAATTGGGATCTTTGTATTTTATGAATGCGCCTCGCGATGGACTTCATATTCAAAAGAAGATATTGGATCATATTCGAGGTGCAAAATCCAGCATTAAATATCTGATTTACACTCACTTTGATGAATTAATCAGTCATGAATTGGTAAAAGCGGCTAAACGAGGGATAATAGTTGAAGGGATATATGATCGACCCATTAATCCTGAAGGGAAATACCTCGCGGAGATACTACCTCTTTACGGATCTATCATCTATGAAGAAGAAAATGAAGATAAAATTGACAATGGGACTTTCGGTCTCGGTGGATTGCTGCACCACAAAACAATGATTATTGATGATTCCACACTGCTGAGTGGTTCTTACAATTACTCACGATCGGCAAGAGACATGAATCGTGAAATATTCTATGAATCAATGGATCCCATAATTGTGAGAGAGCATATTTTTGAGTTTCAAAGAGTCAGAGACCAATCTCGAATATTTAGAAAGGAAAAAAAGAATGAGAAGGATGACATAGTGGTGAGCGAACCACTTGTTTTAGATTGGGGGATAGGAATATTCCGTTCTCAAGGAATGATCCGTAATTCTTCGAGTGATGTGTTTCTTCCTATTTCTTCCGGAGTATTTTCTATGGGCAATGTTTCTAGAAGGAATATTCCTAGAGGCAGTGCAACTTGGTCGAGAAAATCAGGTGAGCTACTTTCGGATGAGGAGTCATTGCCAATTCACACAAATTTTTTCAGTGATCAATTTTTTGAGAATCAACCAAATCCACAATATCCTGAATTTTTTCGTAATGTAGAAGGATTTTCACATCTCAATGTTTTTACTGTGGATGGACGTTTGCAGAATGGAACCCTTCTTCGAATGAATACATCGCAAGATTTTATTGAGGGCATTCTTTGGACTCAATCCGGACAATTGGTATCATCATCCATGCGAAAATGGAATGATAATAGTTTCATTTGGGGGGCAGAACTTCCCTCCGAAGCGATCAATACAGGATTATTTTTCTTTCGAAATCAAAATGGAGTTGTAAATTCGATGGCCTGTTATGTTCTGGGAAATAGAAATATTCCAAGGTTCTATGAGTATTTATTGAGAGAGAATTATATCCAAAAAAGAATTTTAAATGATGCTATGATGAATTGTGATCGTTTAGGAGAGTTTGGAGGGTGAATAATACATGGCGCGGACAGGATTCGAACCTGTGGCCTTTGGGTTATGAGCCCAACGAGCTACCAGCTGCTCCACCGCGCGGTGTATATAACCATGTTTTTAGAATAGTTTTTTTCTGCAATGATTAATTTAATTATTTACTCAAAAATCCTAATGTTTAGATTGGAAGCTTAGCAGTAAAGAAAGGTGGTAAGAATTTGAGCACAACCGGAAACGAGCATGTTATTGAACATTATGAGAAGAAGATCTATGATCAGAATCAACTTCTTCAAATATCAAAAGCTCTTAACTCAACTCTAGATTATCAATATCTAATAGATGCTATTTTAAATATCTGTCTAGCACAACTACAGACTCTCAATGCGGCTATGTATTTGGAAACAGAAGTTGATTCTTCTGTATTTCAATTGGAGAGTAGTTATAAGGGTTTTGACTTCGGCGAAACCGAATTGAATTTTAGAATTCCAATGGATTCTCCATTGATTCACTTTCTTGCAGAAAAGCCAAAAGCTACTATGCTCTCATTTATATTGGCTAAGCCGGAACTATCCAAAGACCCAATCGTTTTATTTTTTCAAAAGCTGGGTGTTGAGGTAATTGTGCCTCTAAATGCCAAGGGTCGGGTAAATGGTCTCTTGATTTTAGGCGAGAAGATGAACCTCAGTGAATTCTTGGAAGATGAAAAAGAATTTATGACTACACTTGCTTCTCTTGCCGGTATTGCTGTTGAGAATGCCAGGTTGTATGAACTTGCAACAGTGGATATGATGACTAGTCTCAAGGTGCATCACTATTTCCAAACAAAATTGAAAGAAGAAATGGAAAGATGCAGAAAGAAGGGGACTAAGCTTACCCTATTATTTACGGATGTGGACAAGTTTAAAGTGTTTAACGACACATATGGGCACCAGGCTGGTGATGTTGTTTTGATCGAAGTCGCTAGAAAGCTGATCGAGAATGCGGGTAAGCACGACATAGCCGCAAGATACGGTGGTGAGGAATTTTGTCTTGTTATGCCCGGAGCTGATGAGGAACAAGGATTTGCCAAAGGTGAAAAAATTCGCAAAGATGTCGAGTCCATGATAGTGAAAAACCCTGATACGGGTGAGAATCTAAAAGTTACATTAAGCGTCGGGATTTCATCATTTCAGATAACCGATAGAAATAATAAGGATCTGATTGAGCGTGCAGATAAAGCTCTTTACCAAGCTAAACATGGTGGAAGAAACCGATCAATTATTTATAAGCCAACTTGAGAAATCTTCCGACAATTAGATTATATCGAATTGCCGGAGGATATTATGATAGAGGCAAAAGTCCAAATCCAAGAAGAGAGAAAGGTTTCTCTCCAAGAGAAAATTCGAGACAGAGCTCTTGGGCAGAATCAATTTGACTTCGAACCTTATTCTTGTTATATTGAATATAAGGCAGTCGATGTCCTCTCGGGTGTTCAGTTTAGGGATTGTGTAGTGGATTACACGAGATGTCCCAATAAGAGATGTATAAAAAAACTCACCTAATTCAATACCTTCAACTATCCCTCACTCTTTTATTTTCACTAACTTGTACTTTAGTTAGTGAAAAGTACCCAACTCAGATTCCTATCTTCCCGAATGAAATTGAATATAAATTCAAGAATGGACAAGTTTTCATTAAAATTGCTTTAGCATCATCTCGTCCTCACGAAAAACTCATTCATCAGTGGGCACTTTTGGATTCCAGTGCCACAGAAAATCTTATGGTTGATATTGATTCGGAAAAAACCTCCTTTGTCTTTTGGCAGAATGGGAGACACAGCCTTAAGCAAATTTTCCAACCATTGGGAAATTCTACCCCATCCGACTATAAAATTATACTGGGGCAGCCTTTTTTTCGTGCAAATTGTATCATCTTGAATCGTGGAGTTCCGGAATTCATCGAGCCCAATAATAAAAAGCGTTGTTCTGCTCCGGCTGAGTCCGATTACATATGGATTCCTTTGCAACCCAAGAAGGGGCAAATGGTTTTGAATGCCACTATCAATGGGATCAAGTTGGAATTTGCCCTTGATACAGGATCAGGGATGACTGCTGTTCCCGGTTCTAAACTCACCAAATCAATTTATGCAACTTCAAAAAGAGTAAATGTTCTCTATACATTTGGACAGCAGAAGAAGCAAGTTGTTTATATTTTGGATCAGCCCATCGGGTTAAACGAAAAATTAAAATTTCAGCCGTATGAAGTTCTTGACAGTGAGCAGGTTTGGGTTGATAATTTTGATTATTTCCCGACATTGGGAATGGACTTTTTTAGAACATTTCGCGTTTACATCGATTTCGGGTCTAAAAGTATAGGGATAGAAGACCATGAAAAACAAAGGTAAAATTATCGTAGCGATGAGCGGTGGAGTTGATAGTGCTGTAGCGGCAGGACTCCTTATGGAAGAAGGCTATGAAGTCATCGGGGTGAATCTCCGGACATGGGAATATGAAGCTCCCTCTTGTGATACAACCAAGAAATCTTGCTGTTCCCCTGAAGATATTCGAGATGCGAGAGATGTGGGTCTCTCTCTTAAGATTCCATTCTATGTAGTAAAGATGGAGAAGGTATTCGGAGAGAAAGTAATTCAGAGATTTATTGATGATTACAAAACCGGCAGAACTCCCAATCCATGTGTGGAGTGCAACACCTTTGTAAAGTTTGGTGCACTCTTCGAAAAGGCGAAAGCTTTGGGAATCGAAAAAATTGCCACAGGTCATTATGCAAGAGTAGTCAATGTGGATGGCAGATGGGCTATCGCCAATGGGAAAGACATGAATAAAAACCAAGCATACTATCTGTATGGTCTGTCCCAAGATAATATTAAGAATACAGTTTTCCCCTTGGGTGATATGGATAAATCGGAAGTTCGCGAAATAGCCAAAAGAATGGGGCTTCCCGTTGCGGACAAGCCCGAATCCCAAGAAATTTGTTTCATTCCCGATAACAACTACAGAACCTTTCTGGAAAAGAAAGGAGTGGAATTTACTCCCGGATTTTTTAAACTACAAGATGGAAGGATCATCGGTAAGCATACAGGCAGAGAAAAGTTTACCATCGGTCAACGAAAAGGATTGGGTCTTTCTTGGAAGAATCCACTTTATGTGATAGCTATTGAAGATGATGGAAGTGTAATACTTGGAGAAGAAGGCGAAACCTATTGTGCTGAATTTGTTGTGGAAGATACAACTCTGCAAGCATGGCATCCCTTCGAAGAAGGAGAAGTTCGAAAGGCAAGAATTCAAGTTAGATATCGACATACACCTATCTTATGTAATGTGCAAGCTCGCGGCAATAAACTTATTGTT
>JAFIGA010000042.1 GCA_020831715.1 Leptospira sp.
TGATGAGATAAAAATGCTGGAAGATCTTGTCTTAGCAGCAGTCAATGATGCCAATAAAAAGGTAAAGGAATCCATGGAGCATGAATACAAAAAGGCTATGGGTATGTCACCAGCCGATATGATGAATCTATTCAAAGGTGGTATGGGTGGAGGGAATTCAGGTCCGGGAGGCAATACTACTGTCTGAAACAATTTTTGACAAGATGGTTACTTCTCTCTCCGGGCTACCGGGAATAGGGAGAAAGTCTGCTACCCGGATTGCATTCCATCTTCTAAGAATGGATCCGAATGCATTCCAATTATTCATTGGAAATATAAAAGATACAAAAGAAAACTTAAAATTCTGCAAGCTATGTGCAGGAATTACCGAGCATGACATTTGCGATATATGTTCTAGCCCAAAACGTGACAGTAATATTCTATGTGTCGTCGAACAACCGGAAGATATATTTTTCATAGAGAAAACCAATGTTTTTTCGGGGAAGTATCATGTTCTCAACGGAGCGATTTCTCCGCTAGATGGGATAGGTCCGGAAGAATTACGAATTGCTGAATTGGAAGCTAGAATCGAGAATCAAAGAGTTGAAGAAATACTACTCGCAACCAACCCAACCTTGGAAGGAGATGCTACTGCATCCTATATCAGCAGTGTACTTCAAAAGTTCAATGTAAGAATCACTCGTATAGCACATGGTCTTACGGTTGGTGGAACAATCGAGTATTCCGATCAATACACTCTTTCTAAGGCAATTCAGTCAAGATTGCCATTTCGCTAATCACATTTTCATATAATACATTTAGAGACTGTCGTAAAATCCTTCTAACTTCAAAAAGGCAGAGGGTATCTTGTTTCCAAAAAGAAGTTTTGGTACAGGATCTAAGTAAATATTCTTAGAATCTATGTTCCAAAGTAACAAAAGCCTCACGAATGAAACTTCCGTCTCGCTCATCAAAAAGAGCATATAGTCCATCTCCGGCTACAAAATGACCGGAACGAAAGATTAGCGTTAAATCACGAAATATATTCCATCTTAAATTTAGGTTGTATTCATGACCAAAATAGGTGGAAGTGTTGTAACCATTTGCCTGATTAAAAACCCTGTTGTTTTCAATTCTGGGCGCAAGAGTTGAATACATCTGAAAGTAACCTAATTGAATCTGATACTTCCCAAAAGTTACAAAAGTATAATTCACTCCGTATTGGTTGAGACCGGATGTCTGATCGGCAAAGAACAATTGGTATCCACCGGTAAAATCAATTCCGATGTTGGATATTGCGTAACCCGGTGCTAAATGTCTATAGCCATTACCCTTTAAATTTGCTTCTACACCATCTACATCGAAACCTGGTCTCCCCGTTGTACCAATTCCAACAAGACTTACATTCGTAGTGTCATCTATTCTATAAGTTACGGAAAGATCATACATTCCACCTTTAATGAAATGTCGATTATCCATATTATAAATAGTATCACCTTCTTCATTCAGAACCGGTCTGAATTGTCTAACTACACCTGTGTTTAAAACTCCATGAATTACAAAACTAAAATTAGAATAGTTGAATTCATTGTAAAACCCGTGCCAATACAATTCACCTACTTCATCGTTCGTTCTATCGTTATCAAAAAAACCATAACTATAGATCTCCGGTTTGTAATTACGGAAGTAATCCATTTTCAGTTTAGCATAACCAATATTATTACTTGCCACATTTTTATCAGCGAAACCATTATTATCGGTATCCAATAAACTTCTTTCTCTAGCCCGTAAAGCACCGGTATTAAGAGTTAATCTTAAAAATTGAAAGGTTTTCATCATGTTGATTCCGGTTCCGGTTGCGAATAGGACTCTACCACCGGGGGAACTAAATAACTGCAATCCAACTCTTGCCTGAAAACCCGACTCAGGAAGATTAAAGTTCATAAACAAAAAGTTTGTTCTTACATTCACAGCAGAAATAGTATTCAATTCTCCACCTGCTACCGGTCCTGTAGTGTTGGGATTCAGTCTTGTTGGCCCCGGTCTCACAATATTGGGCTCATTTCCACCCGGATCCGGCTGAGGAAGTCCTCTACTACCAAAGTTAATATCCCCAACCTGCATACCCCAGAGACCATCCACATATTTGGATGTGGCAAAATTCATATTGAATAGAAATCTAGTATCATAAAAGTTTAGATTTTCTTTCTTTTGAGTTCGACCGGATGGAAGACCTAATTTTAATCTTTCAGTTTCATCATCTATAATATCTTGTATCTCTTGATTACGGAGATTCTGCTCTATCTCAGGCGATTGAACCGGAGTTGTTGGGGTTCTTCTTTCCAATGCTGCATCACGACCTAACCAGAAACCTCTAGTACGAAAGGAACCACTAAATTCTAATTTTGTTCCTGATTCACTTTCCTGAGCACTCAACACGAGTGGTGAAAAAAAAATTAGAGTAAAAATGAATAAATTGAATACGATTTTGATAATTGATAAATCAGAAAATAATTTACGAATCACTTTTTTGTAACCCATCCACTATTGGAAAAGTACTGATTGGCTTTTCTGTTGAGCCATCCGGATCTTCTAATTTCTTTAATAAAAAAATTTAAATTTCTGAGTAATACAATATCATCTTTTTGAACAGCCATAGCCAAGTGCTCTTCTTGAACAGAAGTGAGTAGAGCAAGATAATTCGATTTCAAACTTGGTTCTCTTTGAAGAAGTGCTTGGATACGAAATGAGTCAGCTACATATACATTCACATTATTCTTCTTTAATTCATTCAATGCACGAAAGTCATCCAAATAAGTATATATGGGAACGTTTGAATAATTTGATTTTAACCAGTCGTGGTTAGGAGTATTGGATCTTACAGAAAAAGATAAACCGGGTAAAACATTTAAATCCCTTAGAGATTTAAATGGCGCTGCTGTAATTATCTGACCTTCCGGTTCAGGAGGAAGTATCTGTCTATTGACCAATGCCGCAGGTGTAGTTATTAAATATGGATCAGTAAAACTGACACGTTTCGATCTCTCTATATTTGTGGATATTGCTCCAATTGCAATGTCAACAGAACCTTCTTCCAATTTCTTGGCATGGTCACTGAATTCTCTAACAGGAAGAATTTTTAAACTTACACCTAAGTAATCAGCGTAAAATGTAGCAATTTCTACATCCAAGCCGGGAAATTTCGGATTTGGATCTTCTATGTAAAATGGTTCATAATATTGATTTACGGATACAACTAAAGTTTTATTCTTTAAGACTCTTTCTAATGTTGAGCTAGTTGGGTTTGCACCAATAGATAAAGTTGTTAGAAATAGGAGGGTGGAGAAGATGCAAACAGTGCATCTTTTTGCACGCTTGAAATCAAACGAAAAAACGGATGTTTTCATAAAGATACTTTATTTTAGGAAAAATAAGAATTATCCTACAACCGTTTTTTTTAAAATTTCAAATTAATTTAAGATTTGAAACTCTGTCCTTCGATTTTTCTTGGATGCCGCCTCGTCTTTGGTTGGAAATAAGGGTTCTTTTGGACCCATTCCGTCGGTAGTTAATCGACTTTCTTCAATTCCATTATCAATTAAATATTTTTTCACTGTTTTAGCACGATTAATGGATAGCTTCATATTGTCCTCAAAATTGCCATTTAAATCAGTATGACCAATTATTTTCATTTTTACATCTTTTCTCTTTTTCAAAAAATCCAAAATATCATTGAGTGGTTTTTTGGATTCAGGAAGTAGATCATAAGAGGCTGTTTCAAAATGAATATTATCTAATGAAATCTTTTTCTTATCTTCCAATTGTTCTTCTATCGTTTCTTCTTTTGGAATATAAGCAGAATATAAATTGAAATTTTTTCCTTCTTCTCTTCTGGCAAATAATATAGTCTTAGTGTCTCTATGATAACTAAAATATGCTTCGTCCCCTTTTGTATTGAAGTCTGGACCTAGATTTTCAACATTACCAATTGGTGCATTATTCTTCCAGTTCATAGAATACAAATCAAAACCACCAAAACCTCCCGGTCTATTTGAAGCAAAAAATATCGTCTTACCATCATGGGAAAAAGCAGCAGCAATTGTCGCATAAGCATCATTCACAGGTTTAGGAAGTATAACTGCTTTACCCCAACCTTTTTTCTCGTCATAAATACTCATGTAAATTTTAGCAAGATCAGGCCTTCCAAAAGGATAACGACTAAAAAGTAAAATACCATTGTGAAAATGGGGATTCTCTTCAATCATATCTGTATTAATCTCCATTGGGAGTGTTCGAACTTCACCCCATTTGCCCTTATTCCATTCTGCATAATAGATATCTCGAGACACGCCTACTTTACCGTTGGGCAATCTCGTTTCGTAGGAGCCATCACGATTGGAAGAAAAGAATAAATACTTCCCATCATGGGTAATGAACGGACTTTGATCATCAAATTCAGAATTGATTTCTTTTACTTCTTGTGGGAAATCCCAAGTTCCATCCGGTTTTCTCTGACTGGAAAATATATCAGTATAAGAACCCTTATCTCTTTTAGAATAGAAATACAATGTGTTTCCATTCGGAGAAAGGGAAGGGGAGAATTCTTGGAATTTTGTATTTACATTTCCCCGCAACTCTTCCACAACCAAAGTAGATTCAGATGGCTTTGGTTTGGATGAATTTGCTGCAGTCGATTCTTGAGAATATAAACTACCGTAATATATAAAAAAGAATAACGATATGCTAATTTTAAAAAAGGAATATATCTTTGTAATCTCTGAAAAAGCAAGGTTTGTATTGGAAAAAGTGTAAGTCTCTTGAGTCATAATTTGCACCTGCTACTATCTTCGACCCATGAAAAAAATACTTAATAGTCTCCACGGGCTTGGAAATAGAACAGGAATACAAAATATTTTCTTAGTTGTAAGCTGTAGACCAGCGAATATATGGTTTTAGGACTTCAGGAACATCAAGGGTTCCATCAGATATTTGATAGTTTTCCATAATAGCGGCTAGTGTTCTACCGATGGCAAGCCCGGAACCGTTGATGGTATGGACCAATACATTCTTTCCATCTTTGCTTTTGTATCGTATTTTTCCTCTTCTCGCCTGGTAATCTCTAAAATTGGATACCGAAGAAATTTCCATATATCGATTCAATCCAGGCATCCACACTTCCAAATCATATGTTTTGGATGATGCGGCAGATATGTCTCCGGAACAGAGCAACATTACTCTATAGTGCAGACCTAATTTTTGCAAAATACCTTCCGCATGAGAGAGCATTTTTTGGTGTTCTGTTTCAGACTCTTCCGGACGACAAAATTTTACCAATTCCACCTTTTGAAATTGGTGTACCCGAACCAATCCTCTTGTGTCTCTACCGTAGGATCCTGCTTCCCTTCGAAAACAAGAAGTATGCGCCATAACAGAAATCGGAAGCTTTTCATCGGGCAGTATTTCATCTCGATAGAGGTTGGTCAGGGGAACTTCTGCAGTAGGAATTAAATTGAGTCGATCATTTTCCAGATGATAAAATTCTTCTCGGAATTTGGGAAGTTGTCCCGTAGCTGTCAGAGATTCATCATTTACCAAACCGGGAACCCATACCTCTTCATAGCCGTTATCTGCGGAATGAACATCCAGCATGAAGTTCATCAATGCTCGCTCCAATTTAGCCGCCAAACCAAAATAAGTATAGAATCTTGCACCGGAAATCTTAACTCCACGTTCAAAATCCAAGATCCCCAATTTCTCTCCTAGATCATAGTGAGCTTGCGGTTCGAATTCGAAATTTCTCTTCTCACCAAATTCTCGAATTAATATATTATCAGATTCTGATTTTCCGGATGGAACATCTTCGGACAAAATGTTCGGAAGGGCAAGATTGTATTCTTCCAATTTGGATTCAGCTTCCTTCATCAAGTCTTCTATTTCCTTGATTTTGTTTCCGATTTCTCTAACAGCTTCAGAAGCCTTTGTGATATCTTCCCCTTTGGATTTTAATATACCAATCTCTTTGGAAGAGATATTTCTCTCCGAACGAAGTGCATCCGCTTTTGTCTGAAGTTCTCTTTTGGATTGGATAAGGTCTGAGAGTTTTGACTCCATACCATCTTCGTAGACGCCTCTTTTTTTGAGGAGAGCAACTAGTTCTACCGGTTGATTGAGTATAAAATTAAGATCTAACATCGTAATATGCCTTTCTATTTAAAAATTTTTCTGAATTTTCATATAATGATTTTTCTATCGACTCATTGGATTCTTCCCTTAGAGAAAACATTCTTTCCAAAATGAAGGGCATATTGGAAGAATCATTTCTTTTACCACGATGAGGTGGGGGGGCTAAAAATGGTGCATCTGTCTCAATCAAGACAGCATCCATAGGTAATTTCTTCGCCGCATCATGAATATCGGTCGCATTCTTGAAAGCAAGAACACCCGAAAATGATACATAGTAACCTAAATCAACAAACTTTTTGCCCGCATTGTAGTCATAGGTAAAGCAATGAATCACGCCAAAGGCACGGGTTTTCCAACGTTTGAGAACTTCGTATGTTTCTTCGAATCCATCTCGCGAATGAATAACGACCGGAAGTTTTGTACGTTCCGCTAAATCTAAAAATTTTTCCAATGTTTCAATCTGGTATTTCTTACTATCGGCAGTATGGTATAAATCAATTCCAATTTCTCCGATTGCTGAAAGCTTGGGATCTTGCAAATTTTCTTCAATGAGGGACATAATTTCTTCCGCTTTAGGAAATTCATGAGTTTCTGTTGGATGACAGCCAATGCTATAGTTAATACTAGGAGCTATTCCATCTTTCATATTGGAACTAAAATCGGTGTGAGCAATTTCCTTTGCTCTTAATGACGATTCCATATCTATCCCAATTTGTAATATTTTTTTTACGCCAACAGATTGGGATTTTTCCAATGATTCTGCGATACTCTGTCCCTGTTCTTGGATTATGTCTAGGTGACAATGGGTGTCAATAATTGAGTATTTCATAGTTTTATAAACATCCTTGACGAAATTTTACTATTCTTCAAATGTTGGATTAGTAAGTGAAAATTGTCTTTAAACATATAGAATTTGGTCGTTCTTATTAAGGTCAGGAAAATAAAGTGGACATAAAAAAATACACAGCACTTTTATTCTACCGATTTCGTTATAAAATTCAGGAATGGAAACTACGTCTCTCACAGAAGTATGATGACCTGAACACGAAGGGTAGAGAAAAACTAACCATTATGGTCATTCCTCACACAGAGAGGAAAACCGTCAACTTAGTCATTTCCTACAAAGCTATTACTATATTTATTGGGATGATTGTCCTTTTGATGTTCATAAGTGCCGTGAATGTTCTGAGTCACAGTGGATCCATGCATGAACTCACAGAACTCAATTTGTCAAATATCGATTTCCAGCGCCAATCAGAAAAATTGAGCGAGGAAGTGACAGGACTTCACTCAACAATCAATTACTATTATGATAGGATTTCCACTCTTTATATAAAATTAGGGGGAGATCCCGTAAAGGTATCAAAAGGTGTAGGTGGGGCTTCTCCGAAAATATCTGAATTCGGAGAGATGAATGCAAGGTCGGAAAATGTTACAGCTGAGACCTATCGAATCAAAGAAGACATTCACAACTTGAAATTATCCAGAGAACTTTCCGAAGATATAATTAAAATTATCAAAAAACGTAAGTCCATCATTCGCCATACTCCATCTGTTTGGCCGGTTCGTGGCTATGTCTTATTTCCCTATGGAAAATTTACATCACCCATTACGGGAAGAGAAGAATTCAACAATGGACTGGACATTGCTGCATTTCCGGGATCGGAAGTAGCTTCCACCGCTTCGGGATTGGTTTATGATATCGGCTATACGCCCTCATCAGGATATTATATAAAAATTGCCCATAAATTTGGGTGGAAAACGATTTACTCCAATCTAGACCGAATCAAAGTGAACAAAAATGATAAAGTCAACAAGGGTGACATCATAGGATTTGTGGGCAAAACTTCCCGTAATCCTATCCATCATGTCCACTATGAAGTGCATGTTGGAACTCAAACTCTTAACCCTTTTGCCTTTCTCAACCAGATTCAGGAATAGATGGCGCAACACAAACAGGAAGAACAATTCATTGTCAATAGTATCATCGGTGAGGGTGCTGAGTTCACAGGTGAATTCAAACTTTCGGGTCTTATCCGTATAGATGGTAACTTCAAAGGTCTGATCATTACTGATGGAAAGGTCTTAATTGGTAAATCTGGTGTTGTAGATACGGATATTCGAGCTAGAATAGTCGTGGCAGGTGGAGAAGTGAGGGGAAATATATATGCTACCGAAAGAGTAACATTGCTTTCAACTTGTCATCTCACCGGAGACATTGTAACTCCCAGACTCATCATTGAAGAAGGTGTGGTTTTCCAAGGAAACTGTACAATCAATCCTCAAGTATAACTTTTTTCATAAAAACCCTTAGTCTAATTTTCAATTCAGTCGATATTCAGACTGTATGCTACCCATTCCAAATACAATTCCCAGACTCAGTCCTAATACTTTTAAAAATAAGAAATCTTCCACTGATTCATCAACCGGTGCATCCCTATTTGGAGGCAATTCAGTCCAAGAAACACCAAGCGTACAAGAAAAGCCTAAATTTAGTTTTAATGAACTATTGGAAGAAATTGCCCCTTCCAATCAAGAATCAACTAGAGATATAAACCTACTTTGGAAGGATCTACCGGATCTAGAAAGAGATTTGATACATACACGTTCTCCCATTGCACTCGAAAACTACAAAGAACATATAAAAATTTTACTCACTACTATTCTTGCCAAAAACGTTCGTGTAGGTAAATCATTCACATCTATAAAAGGATCGACTGCGAAAAAAGAATTTTCTCATGTCGAATACATTAATAGTAAACTAAAACTTTTAGCCGAAACAATCACACATCCACAGAATTCAGCATTTCAAATTCTCAAACAATTGGATAACATCAAAGGATTTCTCTTAGACGTAAAACTCTGATCTGCTAACATAGGGGAATGGGCAGCACTTTACGAAATCTAATTCCTTATCTTAAACCGTATCGCATTCATATCATTCTAGCAGGTTTTGCTTTAATATTTACTTCTTTGGCTACACTCTCTCTGGGTCAAGGATTGAGGCTATTAGTAGATCTTGGATTTTCTTCAGATAAAAATACTTCTGATATATATACATCAGATTCCTTAGAATCAAATTCTTTTATGCTGGAGATATTGCCTTTTACAGTTGGCGATCTTTCTTCCTATGAAAAATTATCTCTCGCAATAGCCTTCCTTTTATTTCTCGGAATCATAATGGGTGCGGGCACATTCATTCGACATTACCTTGTATCCTGGATTGGTGAAAGAGTTTCTTCCGACCTGAGAAAATCAGTCTACCAACATGTAATCCATATGGAACCAGCCTTCTTCGAAGAAAATTCCGCCGGCGAAATTCAATCCAGAATTCTAACTGATACTACAATTTTACAAACTGTAGTAGGTTCATCTTTTTCCATTTTTTTACGAAATGCACTTATCTTTATACTTGGTATGGCTTGGTTGTTTATAACTAATCCTAAACTAACTTCTATTGTGATGCTATCAGTTCCTTTGGTAGTCTTTCCAATATTAATATTTGGAAAAAAAGTTAGAAAGCTTTCCAAAGAAACCCAAGATAAACTCGCCGGAGTTGGAAGTCATGTAAACGAATCCTTGTTGAATATACGAACTGTCCAAGCTTTCCATCATCAAAATCTTGAACTGGAAAAAATGAATCTTATCGTTGAAGGTTCTTTTTCCGTGGCTGCAAAAAGAATTCTGTATAGATCGTATATGATCTTAATCGTAATCGTTTTAATTTTACTGGGGATATCTTTTATGATCTGGACCGGTGGAAAAGATGTTTTGGATGGAACCATTACTCCGGGTGAGTTGGTTGCTTTTTCCTTCTATGCCGTAATGGTCGCCTCCGCACTTGCCTCTGTTTCGGAAGTTATTGGCGACCTACAAAGAGCGGCTGGTGCGACAGAAAGACTCATTGATCTCCTATCATTGGAACCAAAAATTAAGGATCCAACAAACCCAATTGAAATCCCTAAATCAGAGAATTACTATTTAACATTTTCTAACGTCAGATTTTTTTATAATACCAGAAAGGACAAACCTGCATTGGATGGATTGAATCTTATCTTACCTGCAGGGAAGGTTACTGCACTCGTCGGTCCATCCGGTGCGGGGAAATCTACATTATTTGATTTAATCTTTCGATTTCATGAGTTATCAGTTGGCTCTATTTCAATCAATGGTATTAATATAAAAGATATCACTTTATCGGATCTGCGTAAACACTTAGGACTTGTTCCTCAACAACCCAGCATGTTCTCCGGAACCATTCAAGAAAATATCATATACGGAAAACCAACTGCAACTGAAGAAGAAATGATTCATGCCGCCCAAGCCGCTCATTGTTATGATTTTATCCAAGAACTTCCCAATGGATTTAATAGTTTAGTAGGAGAAAATGGTGTAAGACTGTCCGGTGGTCAAAAGCAAAGAATCGCAATAGCCAGAGCCATTCTTAAGAATCCACCAATACTACTTTTAGATGAGGCAACCTCTGCATTGGATGCTGAATCAGAACATCATATTCAGAAAGCTCTACTCGCCTTAACCAAAGATAGAACTACACTCATGATAGCACATAGACTTTCTACGGTAATCAGAGCAGATAAGATTTTCGTATTGGACAAGGGTAAGGTGGTAGGAGAAGGAACACATTCCGAATTACTCAAATCCAACGAACTCTATGCAAATCTCGCTAGACTCCAATTCATTGAATCATAGGGATAATTCTTACGCCTTAATTCCCATTTCTTGCAATATGGATTCCATCTGATCTAAGTTGGAATAGTGCAGTACAATTTTTCCCTTACCATTGGTTTCATTGTGTTGCACTTCCACTTTGGATGAATATTTGGTTCTTAATTTAGATTCCAACTTCATAATGCTAGGGTCTTTTGAGTTTGATTTACCGGAAGAAGTTTTCCCGGGTTTAGCTCCGCCGAGTAGATCAGCAACATAGTCTTCTACCTGTCTTGCCGTCCAACTCTCTGCTATGATTTTTTCAATAGTTTCAATTTGTTTTTTTTCATCGGCAATAGAAAGAACGGGTCTAGCTTGACCTTCGGTAATCTTACCATCTCGAATGTAGTTTTGCACTTTCTCAGGAAAATTAAGCAGTCTTACGAGATTGGAAATAGTCGTACGGTTCTTCCCCATTCTCAATGCAATCTCTGTAATCTTTAGTCCTGATTCCTCAGATAATTTTTTGTAAGCAATAGCCTCTTCAATCGGATTTAAATCTTCTCTTTGGATATTTTCCAAGATAGCCATCTCAAAAGATTCTCTGCTACTCACAACTCTCACGATTGCAGGAATTTTTAAAAATCCTGCTTTCTTACAGGCACGAACTCTTCTCTCACCGGAGATCAATTCATAACCATGAGAGGATTTCTGAACAACTATCGGTTGGATTACACCGTGCAACTTGATTGTATGGGAAAGCTCTTCAATGCTCGCATCCGAAAAAGTTCGTCTAGGTTGATTGGGATTGGGAAGAATTTCTGAAATCTTGATTTCTTTCAATCCACTATTGTCTTCGGGTTTAATTTCTTCGTGTTTTTCATTAACGGGAATTAAATTACCAAGACCTTTTCCGAGAGCTCGCGCTTTTGCCATTTTAAACTCCTACAACTTCTTTTGCAAGATTGCGATAACTTTGAGAACCCACACCATCTGCGTCGTATACATTGATGGGTTTTCCAAAGGAAGGTGACTCACTCAATTTAATGTTTCTTGGGATCATGGTTTGATATACTTTTTCTTTAAAATAGTTCCTAACATCTTCTGCAACTTGGTTGGATAGATTCGTTCTCTTGTCATACATTGTGAGAACAACTCCCTCCAATTCCAAAGAACGATTTAGACCATTCTGCACCATGGATATAATTTTCATCAATTGGCTCAAACCCTCTAAGGCAAAATATTCCGTTTGAAGAGTAATCATCACAGAGTCCGAAGCACACAAAGCATTGATTGTCAAAATCCCCAAGGACGGTGGACAATCGATTAAGATATAATCATAATCAGATCGAATCTCGGAGAGAGCTTTTTTTAGACGAAATTCTCTTTCAGCTACATCCAACAAATCAACTTCCGATCCCGAAAGGTTAATGTTAGATGGAATGATATGGAGATTTTCCCAACCGGTTTTCATAATGCACTCTCGAGAAGAACATTCACCAATCAAAATTTCGTACGTTGTCTTTTCCAACTGAAGAACTTCCAAGCCAAGACCTGATCCGGAATTTCCTTGTGGATCAATATCAAGAATCAAAACTTTTTTACCCAACTCAGTCAGACAAGAAGCAAGATTGATTGCCGTTGTAGTTTTACCGACTCCACCTTTTTGATTGCTGATTGAAATTATTTTGCCCATTCTGCACCTTTTATATCTTTAGAGATATGTTTCCAATCCCTAGGTATTCCATGTTTTGGAGAAGCCTTCTTTTTCAAAACTTTAAACTTTCTTTCTCCTAGAAAACTCAATTCTTCCAAAACAATATCATCTTCCATTATAAACCCACAGTTGGACAAAATTTCCGATTCTTTGGATTTCCATTCTAGCTCCTTACCTAAGAAGGGACAGAAGATTCCTCCCTTTTTTACAATGCGACATATTACTTCTATGGAGAAAGGGTAGGGGACAGTTGCACGCATGGTGGCAAGGTCAAATTCCCCTTCGCATTCTTCCACACGAACGTAGACAAATTGTAGCTTCTTGGGAAGGTGAACTTTATCTTTTTCATTAACCTTGATGTTATCTCTTTCCACTTCCAGCTCAAATCCATTCCACCAGTCTTCCGTAAGAGACAATTTTCTTCGCGCACTATCCAATAGTGTGACAGAGGGTGCATCTTTGAGACAGACAAAAAAGAATCCCGGAAGCCCCGGACCGGTTCCCACATCCAAGACTTTTGTTTCACGTGAAACCAAACCTCTTTTATGTAGGCTGTAAACATAGAACAGATTCTCAATCATATGTCTCTCAAAGATAGTCTCCGAATCTTTCTTGGAAAAGAAACCGCCAATTTCATTTTTATCCTGTAGGAAATCATGAAACATTCCTACTAAAGAAATATCAAATAGTTCAATGATCTCGTTGTATGAGTTTGGAAATCGATCTTGTATACTTTGGATGATTTGTTTGTTGTCTAATTTCATAAATTTTAGGTGGCTTTACTTCTTATAAACTTTCAGGTGAATGCCCGGGGTCAATCGAATATAACTAATCCTCTCGCAGAGGATTTCACCTTGGGGATAAAGAATACTCACGCAGAGCCCGCAGAGAACGCAGAGGTTGTGAGATTTCGTTTATTTAATTTAGTGAAATTTTATTATATTGGTAATGGTGGCGTAATGGTTTCCTTCCGCAGGAATTATCCGCGAAGTCGGGTTCCGAGGAAGGAAACTACGTAGCCATCGCGGAGGGCGCAGAGGGAAGAAGATTTCGTTTTTTTAATTTAGTGAAATTTTATTATATTGGAAATTGTAGCGGAGTGGTTTCCTTCCGCAGGAATTATCCGCGAAGTCGGGTTCCGAGGAAGGAAAACACGAAGCTTTTGGCATTCCAAACTGGCCACTGAGTCGAGGATGAGTGACACTGAGCCCATCGCTGAGGTAAGAATATAAGAAAAAGGGTAGATTAAAAAGGAAAGACAAATATAAGGAAAAAGGGATTTGGTTGTTTGTGATTTTAGTTGATGTTTTTATATAGCGAATCTCGTATATTTCTGATTATCTCTCAGTGTAATAGGGATGCATTAAGGTAAAGATTTGAAAAAAAATAATAAATATAAGCGACATAGTAGAGAGAATTTACCTCGTCTAAGATATCATTTATTTTTATATCTTACCGATAGATAATGTAATGAACCAGAAATATTTATCTAACTGTTTAGTTGCTCTTGTTGTCTTTGTAACCTTTGCTTTTTTTTCTAGTGATATTCAGGCTATCACACCTGGCAAATGGAGTTTTAAGGATTCCTATCTACTCTATCCGAAAAATCAAAAGTTCTTTCCCAAGAAAGAGGTTGTATATGATGCAAAAGGGAAGTTGGTTCTTACTTCCTATCTTGATTTTCAAAATGGTTTGTTGGTAGGAGAGAGATTTGAATCCAATGGCGCAATTGAAGGTACGACTATATACCAATACGACAAATCAAACCGACTTACGAAAGAAATCACTAAGGATTCCAATTCTAAAACTACTGAGTCCAGAGAATATATTTACAAAGGTAATGTTCTATTCAAGATAAGAATCTTCAGTGAAACCGGAAATCTCTATATGGATTCCAACATCTACCAATGGGATGGAGATTTGATCAAATCAGGTGATCTTACTTGGATGGATACAAAAGATAAAGAGAAGATCCTCACCGAAAACAAAGAGGGTAAAAAACAAATGTCTCTATTGGATGAAAAAAAGCAGCCCATCGCCTATGTGACTTTTATTTATAATGATGGAAAGCAGTTGGTGGAAAGGCAATTTACCCAAGGTAATTCCCATCGTAAGAATCAATTTCTATACAATGGAGAAGGGCGGTTAAAGGAGTTTTCGTTTCACGTGAAACAGGAGGGCAAATGGGTTTTGGAGAAGACGCACAAGATTGAATACTGATGGGATTTATTTTATTATCAGCCACACACTTAAGTGGGTGGCTAAATTAATAGATTTAATAAAGAGCCAATCCCAATCCCAGTCAAACACAAAATAAAAATAACTAAAATCTTAAGTCATATTGTGCTAAGCAGATTTTTTCCCCAGATAGAACATCAAAAGATCGATATCCGATGGATCTACACCGGAGATCTGCATTGCTTTTTCCAGGGTAATGGGTTTGTGCTTTTCCAATTTCATCAATGCCTCGGCTTTTAGTCCCTTCACTGTTTTGTAATCAAATCCTTCCGGTATAGTAGTTTGGATATACTTCTTTCTCTGTTCAACCATCTCCATTTCGCGAACAATGTATCCTTCATACTTCACTTCCATTTCCAAAACTGCTTTATCTTGTTCGCCCATTTCTCCAATTTCAGGTAGAAAACTTTTTATATCATCAATGTGAATCTCGGGACGTTTTAAAAAGGAAAGTACATTCATACCGAAACGATAGTTTTTAATTCCTTTGTCTTCCAAAATTTCCGTCAGTTCATCGGAAGGTTTCATGGAGGAGGAAGCAAGTAGTGATTTGATCTTACCAATATGGTTGTACTTATCTTGGGTCTTTCGATAGAGTTCTTCATCTACTAATCCCATTTCATATCCATACTTCATCAAGCGTTGGTCGGCATTGTCTTGGCGAAGTAGCAAACGATATTCCGCACGACTTGTAAACATTCTATAGGGATCTTCCACACCCTTGAAAACCAAATCATCAATCAAAACTCCGATATAGGATTCAGATCTCAAAAATATAATAGGCTCTTCTTTACGAACGGAACGAACAACATTGTATGCCGCTACCAAACCCTGTGCCGCTGCCTCTTCGTATCCGGTTGTTCCGTTGATTTGCCCGGCATGATAGAGACCTTTGATCTTATGAGTTTCGAGTGTGGGTTTCAATTCAGTAGGATCCACATAGTCATATTCAATGGCATAACCCGGTCGCATGATCTCAACATTTTCCAAACCCTTAATGGAACGAAGAAACTTCCACTGAACTTCTTCAGGTAAACTGGTAGATACACCATTGAGATACATTTCATTAGTATGATAGCCTTCGGGTTCTATGAATATCTGGTGCCTATCTCTCTGGGCAAATCTCACAACCTTATCTTCTATCGAAGGACAATACCTTGGTCCCGTGGATTGGATCTGCCCGGAATACATAGGAGAGAATTCTAAATTGTCGCCTATGATTTTATGTGTATTTTCATTTGTATAAGTGATGAAACAGGGAATTTGTTTTCGCGTAATTTTATCTGTGGAAAAAGAAAAGGCTGGTGGGTGATCATCACCAGGCTGGATTCCCAAGTCATCAAAATTGATAGAATTTTTATGAACTCGTGCAGGTGTTCCCGTTTTCAAACGACCCAATCTTAAGTGGTGGCCAGCTAGTGATTTAGACAAACCTTTTACTGTCGGTTCACACATACGACCACTTTCATTTTGGTAGGTTCCAATATGAACTACGGAAGATAGAAACGTACCGGTCGTAAGAATTGCATGTTTGGTAAGAAATTCAAATCCTCTTCCTGTCTTTAAACCCACCAACTGACTGCCTTCAATCAAAAGTTCTTCCACTGTGTCTTGTCTGATAGAAAGATTGGGAGTGGATTCTAAAATTTCTTTTACCAACAATTGGTATTCTTTTTTATCTGCCTGTGCTCTTGGCGCCCAAACTGATGGTCCTTTGGAAGTATTCAGCATCTTGAATTGGATTCCGGTTGCATCAATGACTCGGCCCATAAGTCCTCCGAGTGCATCCACTTCCCGAACCATATGTCCTTTGGCAATTCCACCGATTGCCGGGTTGCAACTCATCTGTCCAATTGTATCTAAGTTCATAGTAATCAATAGAGTTTTCAAACCTGCCTTAGCAGATATATAGGCGGCTTCGGATCCGGCATGACCGGCTCCCACAACGATACAATCAAAATGTTTTGGATAGAAATTATCAGACATAATATTAACCTAAAAAAGGCCCTCAGTTCGATTTTGAATGATTCTATATATTGGACAGTAAAAATTAATCTAGTTTTCTTTCTTATAGCAGCTAGAATCTTGGATAAAGAATTTCAATTTCCTGAATTGGAGAGAAACATACATGTCTGACAAGCCGAATGATCTAACGTATTTTGAAGGAAAGATAGTTCCTACCTCGGAAGCTAAACTGAGTTTGCAAACTCATGCTTTGCAATATGGAACATCTGTCTTCGGAGGAATTCGTGGATACTACAACGAAGAACAGAAAAATCTTTTTGTCTTCCGTATAAGAGATCATTTTCAGAGACTCATCAATTCTACCAAGATCATGCAACTCCAAACTCTGAGAACACCGGATGAATTGGTGGACATCACTTTAGATCTGTTAAAGCAATGCAACTACAGACAAAATGTTTATATCAGACCTTTGGTTTATACATCCGCTCTCCAACTATCTCCAAGATTCCATGATGTACCAACCCAAGTGGGAATCTATGTAATACCATTGAATGATTATTTGGATACCACCAATGGGTTATCAACTTGCGTATCTTCTTGGAGAAGAATCGATGACACTACTATACCTACCATGTCCAAAGTATCAGGTGGCTATGTAAATTCTGCACTTGCCAAATCGGAAGCAGTTCAAAATGGTTTTGACGAAGCAATCTTTTTGGATTCTAGAGGATTGGTTTCGGAAGGATCTGCTGAAAATATTTTTTTGGTTCGTGGTGGTAAAATAATTACTCCGAGTTTGGAGTCATCCATATTGGAAGGGATTACACGTAGAACCATCTTTGCCTTAGCGAATCATTTGGGTATTTCTTATGAAGAGAGAAGTATCTCTCGTAGTGAACTCTATATAGCTGATGAAATCTTTTTCTCAGGAACGGGCGTCCAAGTTGCTTGGGTCAAATCCGTTGATCGCAGAGTGATTGGCGACGGCAAAGTTGGAAGCGTTAGTAAAAAGCTTCAAGACTTGTACTTCAATGTTGTAAAAGGCAATGAAAAATCTTTTATGGATTGGTTGACACCGATTTATTAGAAACTAATATCTATCTATGATTTCTGATATCACACCCATTTCTTTCCAATTGGATGATGTAATGGGGCAACCCATTGCCTTGCGATATCTAAAAAACTACACTAAACACAGAGACAAAATTCCACCCCTTCTAATATTTTACGGACCTTCCGGAGTGGGAAAACAATTCACAGCGGATCGTTTTGTTAAAACTGTACTCTGCCTGGAAGGTACAGCCTGTGGCAAATGTCCTTCTTGCAGTCAATTCCTAAAACAAACGCATCCTGACTATATTGAATTCCCTGAAGGTGAGAGGATTCCCATCGGAGAGGAAAAAGATCCAAAAGAGTTCTCTGTAAGATGGCTCCAGACACAAAGAATTGTATATTCACCTATGCTTTCTATGTATCGAATTATTTTGGTTCCGGATGCAACAAAGATTAATACCGAAGCAGAAACTGCACTTTTGAAAACATTGGAAGAAGCTCCCAGACACACTCGATTTATTTTTTTGGTAGAGGATATACGCTCACTGAAAAGTACAATTACGAGTAGAGCCGTTTTGGTACCCTTTCACTATCTTCCCAAGGAAACCGTTCAGAAAATTGCAACAGAGCAAGACATCTATGTCCATGAATACCAAGGTGGAAGCTTTCAGATGAATTTCATTGATCCGGAAGTTTGGGAACTATACACCACTCAGGTAAAGAACAGTCTCTTCGATTCCATCTTGATCATTCAATTGGAATCTTGGATCAAAGAGCATAAGACCAAGCATCCGGAATGGAAGGTAGATTTTGATTACAAAAGATTTCTGGAAATGATTTCGTCCTTTATGATATTTGAATACTCAAAGGATCAATCCAAAGACTGGTCAGAAGCAATAGAATCTATCTATGAATTCAAAGAATACCTCCATAAAGAAATCAACGGGATGGAGAACTTTTTAATCTCCCGATTATTCGGCAAGCTTTCCTTGCTTCTTCCCTAAAATTTATATGTGACATAATATAACATATATAATCCGTACGTCACATTAATTTTTAAACAAAAATTCTCCCAAGTTTGATTTTTCATTTGTTTCTTAACTACTATCCTAAAATCTAGTACTGTCATCATCTTATGAATCTATCTGAAAAACACAACGAATGGAACCAAGTTTTAGATGAAGTTGCTAAACTCATCAATCCCAGTTATTACCAAAGCTTTATATCACCATTGAAGTTTTTTAAAATTGAAAATAACAAGTTAATTCTACTGGCTCCTTCCGACATGGTTCGCAAGCATGTGGAAACTAGATATCTCTCCCAGATTGAAACCGCCATTTATAATATTTACCAAGACCGTTACCATGTAGAGATCCTCACAGAAGCAAAAGAATCAGCTCCGGTAATGAATGAACTTGCTATCGATCGCTTTCAGCCAACTAACAACCAATTCAATACTGATTACACTTTTGAAAACTTTATAATCGCCGAATCCAATCGACTAGCTTTTACTGCCTGTTCGGAAGCAGTGAATCGTCCAGGAGATATCAATCCACTTTATCTCTTTGGATCGGTTGGTGTTGGTAAAACCCACCTACTTCACGCCATTGGAAATGAGATTATCAAAAAGGAACCTTGGAAGAAAGTTCGTTATATAGAAATGACTTCTTTTTTGAATGAATTCGTTTATACCGTAAGGCAGAGTTCCAGGCAAGCATTGGAATCCTTTAAATTAAAATTTCAGTCCTATGACACTCTATTGATCGACGATATTCAATTTTTGAATTCCGGTGCGGATAAGACTCAGGAAGAATTTTTCTCACTTTTCAACTTTCTGTATCAAAGAAAATCCCAAATAGTAATCGCATCTGACAGACCTAGCTATGAGCTCCCAATTCATGAAAGATTGAAGTCGAGATTTACCAAGGGTGTACAAGCCAACATTCAACCTCCTTCAGAGGATTTGAGAATCAATATTCTTAAGAAATATTCCCAGATTTATGGGCTTCAACTCGATGAAATTTCTCTCAACTATATATCCAAGAATATTTTAGGTGATATTCGGTATCTACTGGGAGCACTCAACGATATATTATTATTTAAAAAGGCTTATAACTATTTTGTAGTTCCATATGACAAAGTAAAAGAAGTAGTGGATTCCAGATGTGAAACTCGAAGAAAAACTTCAGATTTAACACAAGAGACCCTTATTGATATGATCTGTGAATTCTACAATCAATCCAGAAAAGATGTCATGGGAAAGTCCCGTCGCAACGAGTATATAATTCCAAGGCATCTTTGCATGTATCTATTACATCATATTTTTGATTTGAACAAAACTTTAATCGGAAGAATATTCGACTGTAAACATACAACAGTCCTAAACGGTATTCACAACATCGAAAAGAAGATGGAAATTGATAAAAAGATCCAAGAAGTTATTAACACTGTGCGTTTCCAATTCGATCTTATATAACTATTCCTGGTAAATAAACTGTAGATAACTTTCCATCAAAGTATCAATAAGACATAAACCTAGATTACTGTCCCTTAATGAGATTAAAAATGTTAAAAAAACAGAAGATATTAAATTTTTATTTTCAGATTTAATGCGACATATTTCTATAGAAATACAGGTGATTTTCGAGTTATTGACTTATGAACATGTACAACAACACCTACAGTATAAGACATAATAATATATATTAAGAGGCTACAATGCATTTCCATACAAAAACATCAGAATTCCTAAAGGCTATCAGTTCCGTAGAAGGAGTAATAAACTCCAAGCAAATTAAATCAATCTTATCCAATGTAAAAATTGAAGCATACTCTGGTAATGTGTCTCTATCAGCTACCGATATGGAGATATCTATTAGAACATCAATTTCCTCCGATGTAAAAATTGAAGGGGAAACGTCTCTTCCTGCAAAACAATTAAGTTCTATTTTCAAAACAATACATTTCCCTGATGCATCCATAAATGTCACATTAGATTCTGATAATCCTCTAACTACAATAACTGATGCAGATGGTAAGATAGATTCCAAGTTTCAGATCAATGGATTGGATCCGGAAGAAATTAAAACTATAGGAAAAGTAGATACAAATAAAACTGTCGATTTTCCAACTGTAATACTTAAAGAAATGATCCGTAAAACTTACTATGCGGTTGCTCAAGAAGAAACAAGATTTGTTTTTAATGGACTATTTTTCAAATGTGAGGATTCTCTTCTGACTGTTGTTGGAACAGATGGAAGGAGATTGGCTAAAACAGTTAGAAAATTACCTAATAACATAGATTTAGGTAATGGTGTAATCATTCCCCATAAGACAATCAGAGAATCACAAAAGGTTTTAGACCAGGCAGAGATTGGAAAATTTGGAATGGTTGATAGTCAATTTTATTTTCAGGTTGGTCATTCTGAACTTTTGTCTAAATTAATCGAAGGAAGTTTTCCAGACTATGAACAAGTTATTCCGAAAAATATAAGTTATACAGTAAGGGTAAATAAAGAAGAATTAAGTATAGTTCTTCGTCAAGCTCTTATCTCGGCTGAAGAGCCTTCCAAACAAATTAGAATGGAATTTAAGAATAACCAATTGAATATTACTTCATCCAATCCCGGATCCATTCAATTTGAAAATCACATGGCTGTAGATTATTCCGGTGATGATACAATTCTTGCATTCAAAGGTGATTATCTAACAGATACGATAAAATCTATAGATGACCCTGAGATTGAAATTCAATTTTCCAATTCCAATCAACCTGTTATCTTCAAAGATCCATCAGATGCGGAATATGTTGCTGTCATAATGCCCATGAAAGTCTAATGCTTTTAAAAAGACTCATACTTAAGAATTTTAGAACCTATTCTGATCTGAGTCTTTCTTTTAAAACAAGATTGGTTTTCTTCATTGGAGATAATGGGGAAGGTAAGACCAATCTTTTAGAATCAATTTCCATACTTTCAGGTTTAAAAAGTTTTAGAGGAAACTCAGATGATGAAGTTACCAAGTGGAATGAAAATGGATACTATATAGGTTCTTTATTAACCGAAGATGAGGAAGAATATAAATTAGAATTTGGTTATGAATCACAACCGACTCGAAGAAAAAAGATAAAGTTAAATGGTAATATTTTCAAAAAACAAGCAGATGCTTTCGGATTTCTTCCTTGTATCGTTTTATCTCCTTTTGATCTTATTATAGTTGAAGGTTCTCACACCGAAAGAAGGAAATTTGTTGACCATCTTCTTTCCTACCTCAATAAAAATTACTTGAATACCTTAAACGAATACAATCGTTTAATCAAACAAAGAAATGCTTCTTTAAAAACCAACCAGATTAAAAAAGAACTCCTCCTAGTCTGGGATAAAATGCTTTGTGAAAAAGATGATTTTATCCGTAATGAGAGAAAAAAATTTATAAATGAATTGAATGAATTATTTCAGAAAAATCTCAAACTTTTATCGGGTGATAAAGATGATTTTCAACTCTATTATAAGCCTAATGTAAACTCGGTTGATGAGTACCAAGAAAAGATAAGAATGAACTTTGAAAAAGATCTCAGAGTTGGTTACTCCACAGTAGGCTGCCATAGGGACGAAATTTCAATTGGTCATAGCAATCGTGATATATTGGAATTTGGGTCGCAAGGACAAAAACGTTCCACTGTGATTTCTCTAAAAACTGCATCATTTGAACTCATTCGAAGAAAGCTTAATAAAGATCCTATCCTTTTGATAGATGATGTCATCCGAGAACTGGATGTAAAGAGAAGACAATTTTTTGTTGATTTAATTCGAGAATGTGGACAAGCCTTTTTTACCACTACCGACCTTGAAGGTATTCAAGATTACATAGGAAATCTTTCGGAACCGAAACAAATTTTCTCCATTAAACAAGGTGGGATTGAGGAACTTAACTAATGGAATCTGAAAAAGCTACAGATTTTAAAAAATTTGAACCAAAAAGTTCTTCCGTTCGTGACTTACCCAAATCAGTTAAAGATGCTTTCTCTACAGATGAAATATTGAAATCTATTCTCATGAAAAAGATTCGGGATAAATGGATAGATTTAGTTGGTCCGGTTTTAGGTGATCATTCCTATCCTAAAGATTACAATTTTGACACCCTCCAAGTTCTCACCAATCACTCGGCATATTCCCAAGAAATTATGTTTCAAAACCACAAAATTTTAGTTTATCTGCAGAAAGAACTGAAGCTAGAGTCCATTAAAAACATCAGATGTGTAATAGGTAATTTTCCTAAATCCAAAAAGAAGAAATTTGAGAAGAAAGTGGGAACATTGGAAGGAAAAGACCATCTTGTCCATTCTCTGGACAAAATTGAAGACGAAAAGCTAAGGCAAAATCTCTTAGAACTCGTAAAACTAATGGATTGAATTGTCCTAAATCACTTGCCCATATAGCCTATTCCAGAGATTTTACATATAGGAAGAAAATAAATATATGTCATACAGTGCGGAAAAGATAAAAATCCTAGAAGGATTAGAGGCGGTTCGAAAACGCCCAGGGATGTATATTGGAACCCAAGATGAGACCGGACTTCATAAAATGGTTTATGAGGTCGTGGATAACTCTGTCGACGAAGCAATGGCTGGACAATGTTCGGAAATTTATATTCGTGTTTTGCCGGAAAATATTATAGAAGTATCCGATAATGGTCGAGGAATCCCGACAGACATTCACCCGGATAAAGGAGTTTCCACTGTTGAGGTAGTTATGACCATTCTTCATGCAGGTGGTAAATTTGAAAATGATGCCTACAAGGTTTCGGGAGGATTGCACGGAGTTGGGGTTTCTGTTGTAAATGCATTATCTGAATGGTTGGAAGTTGAAGTTCACAAAGGAGATACTATTTTCTACCAAAAATACAAAACAGGTATTCCGGTCGCACCATTGGAAGAAAGACCGGGTAATGGAACTTCAGGAACAACAGTACGTTTTAAACCGGATGCAAGTATTTTTACTACTACTGAATACCAGTTCGATACATTGTCTTCTAGATTTAGAGAACTCGCTTTTTTAAACAAAGGGTTAAAAATCTCGATTATAGATGAGAGAAAAGAAGAAAAGCAATCGCACGAATTTCAATATGAAGGTGGAATAGTTTCATTTGTTGAGCATATAACTGATACGAAACATCCTATCCATAAAGTATGTCATTTCATTAGAGAAAAAGACTCCATAATTGCCGAAGTTGCAGTTCAATACTGTGACACATATAATGAAAGTATATTCTGTTTTACGAATGGTATCAATAATAGTTTAGGTGGAACCCACCTAGAAGGTTTTAGAACTTCTCTCACAAGGACTCTGAATGATTTTTTGAAAAAAGATGCAAATCTTTCCAAAAAGAATACAATCACGCTTTCCGGTGAAGATGTAAAAGAAGGTCTTTCTGCTGTTATTTCTATTAAGATTCCTCAGCCACAATTCAATTCTCAAACCAAAGAAAAATTGGTGAATGCTGAAGTTAAAGGAATCATGCAGACTCTTACTTCGGAAGGCTTGAATCTTTTCTTCGAAGAGAATCCTGCTATAATAAAAAAGATTTTAGAAAAATGTATTATGGCTTCCAAAGCTAGGGAAGCCGCAAGAAAAGCAAGGGACCTAACCAGAAGAAAAACAGTCTTGGAAGGTGGTGGTCTTCCCGGTAAACTTGCGGACTGTTCCGAAAAGGATCCTGCTAAAAGTGAGATTTACTTAGTTGAGGGTGATTCTGCAGGTGGTTCCGCTAAGCAAGGTCGTGATCGAAATACCCAAGCAATACTTCCACTCAAAGGTAAGATTCTTAACGTAGAAAAATCCAGGTTAGATAAGATTCTAGCGAATGAAGAAATTCGTACTTTGATATCTGCATTGGGCACGGGAATAGGAGAAGATGAATTTAATGTCGAGAAAGTGAGATATCATCGAATAGTTATCATGACAGATGCCGATATCGATGGATCTCATATTCGTACGTTAATACTAACATTCTTTTTTCGTCATATGCGTCCACTTATTGAGAAAGGTTATCTTTATGTAGCCCAACCCCCTCTTTATCTCTTAAAGTTTGGAAAGGAAGGTATCTATGCCTATTCCGAGAGAGAAAAGGAAGAAATATTAAAAGAAAAGAACACAGATAAGTTTGTCATCCAAAGATACAAAGGTCTCGGGGAGATGAACCCTGAACAATTATGGGAAACCACTATGGATCCCGAGAAGCGTGTTGTACTCCAAGTTAAAATGGATGATTTTGTGGAAGCAGAAGACACATTTAATATTTTAATGGGAGACGATGTATCTCCGAGAAGAAGATTTATAGAAGAAAATTCTTATAAAGTAGCGAATTTAGATTTATAATTAAGAAGCAATCATGGCGAACCAAGAAGAAACAATAACAAAATCCATCCATCTGAATTTAGCGGCAAGACCTGATATTGCAGGTGCGTTAAAGAATGGAATCCGCGTGATTCCGGTAGAAATTGAAGACCAAATGAAAGAAGCATACCTCGGTTATGCTATGAGCGTAATTGTAGGTAGAGCGTTACCGGATGTTAGAGATGGATTGAAGCCGGTTCACAGAAGAATCCTCCATGCAATGAATGAAAGGGCTTGGAGATCGGATAGACCGTACGTAAAGTGTGCGAAAATTGTGGGGGAAGTGATTGGTAATTATCACCCACACGGTGATACTGCAGTATATGATACCTTAGTAAGAATGGTTCAGACTTTTTCACTAAGGGTTCCTCTTATCGATGGACAAGGAAACTTTGGTTCGGTCGATGGGGATGAGGCGGCAGCTTATCGATATACGGAAGCAAGGCTAAATAAAGTAGCAGAAGAGCTTCTAAGAGATATAGATAAAGATACTGTAAATTTTGTCCCAAACTTTGATGATACCAAGCAACAACCGGATGTTTTACCGGCTAATTTTCCAAACCTTTTGGTAAACGGTTCTTCCGGTATTGCTGTTGGGATGGCTACAAATATTCCTCCTCATAATTTGCAAGAATGTATCCAAGCTACTATAGCTGTAATTCAAAATCCTGATATAACTATACCAGAACTTTTGAAAATCATTCCTGGACCGGATTTTCCTACCGGGGGAACTGTCATAGGTGGGGAAGGTCTTATTAAGGCTTACAATACGGGAAAGGGTTCTATTCGAATTCGATCCAAGGTGGACATAGCCGAAAATAAAAAAGGTCGAGAGATGATCGTCATTACAGAGATTCCTTACCAAGTGAACAAAAGGGTTCTCTTGGAAAAAATAGGAGATCTTGTAAATGATAAAATAATAGAAGGCATTTCTGAAATATTGGATCTTTCCGATAGAAAAGGAATTCGAGTTGAGATCCATACCAAAAAAGATGCGAATGCTCAAGTCATTCTCAATCAGCTATTTAAATTAACACAACTTCAAGTAAGCTATGGAATTACATTCTTGGCTATTTTGGATAACAAGCCTAAGATTTTCAACCTAAAGGAAATACTAGTTGCTTATTCCAATCATAGAAATGAGGTTATTGTTCGAAGAACAACTTTTGAATTGGACAAAGCTCAAAAAAGAGCCCACATCTTGGAAGGTCTCAAGATTGCTTTGGACAATTTGGATGAAGTTATTCGAATCATACGTTCATCAAGAGATCCCAAAGTAGCAAAAGAAAGATTGATGGAAACATTTACACTTTCTGAGCTTCAGACAGATGCAATCTTGGAGATGAGACTACAAAGACTTACCTCTTTGGAAGTTCAAAAAGTTATTGATGAGTTGGAACAAGTTAGAGCTCTCATTTTGGATTTGGAAGATATTCTTGCTAAGCCGGAAAGAGTTAAAGCAATCGTTTGCGATGAGCTCAATCATGTGATTGAAAAACACGGGAATGCAAGAATAACCGAAATCAATCTGGAAAGTGTCGAATCCTCGACCTTCAATGCGGAAGACTTAATAGCAGATGAAGAAGTTATCGTTCAGCTTTCCGAAGACATGTTTATCAAGAGGCTACCTCTAGATACCTTTAAAAGACAAAAACGTGGTGGGAAAGGTATTCAAGGAAATAATACAAAAAGAGACGACTTTATCAAGAAAGTAAGTTCTGCCATGACTCATGACAATATGATGCTTTTCTCGAATAAAGGTAGAGCATTCTGTTTGAAAGTTTATGAGATTCCCATTGCATCCAAAGAAGCAAGAGGAAAATCTCTCAAAGCAATGATTGGTCTGACAGAAGACGAATTCATTACTTCCATGTTTAGTTTTAGAGAATTGGATGAATCTGCACTGCTCATGGTGACTTCCAAAGGATTTATTAAAAAGTGTCTCCTCAATCAATTTTCCAATACCAAAAAATCTGGTATCATAGCATTGGGTTTGAGAGATGATGATTCTCTAATCGATGTAGTATCTGTAAAACCGGAAGAGGACATATTCATTGGTTCGAGAAATGGTCTTGCTATTCGTATGAATCTAGATGAGCTTCGAAGCCAAGGAAGAACAGCTTCAGGAGTAACGGGAATGAAACTATCTGAAGATGATCGAATTGCCGGTGTATGTATTGTAAAACCGGATACTCATCTCTTTGTGATCAGCGAAAACGGATACGGAAAGAAGACTAACTTTGATGAGTTTTCGACAAAGGGTCGCGGTGGAAAAGGTATGACATACCTAAAAACTACCGAAAAAAATGGAAAAGCAGTAGGACTTGCCACTGTATCGGAAGCTGATGAGATCTTGGTTATTACTCAATCGGGAATGGCTATTCGAACTCCTTCCATAGATGTATCTACCTTTGGTCGTTCGGCAGTAGGTGTTAAAATAGTGAATACTAAAGATGAGGATGCAGTCATTGACTTCGCCATTTTATCCGACAACGGTGACCCGGAATAATTTAGATCAGGATTCTATTCCAATAGAACCTTCTTTTTTTATTCGAGATATTCCTTTTCATGGGAGAGTCTGCCTCTCTCCCATGGCAGGTGTTTCTGATAGTCCACATCGGCTTTTAGCTAGAAGGTTTGGTTCGGCATGGTCTTATACAGAGTTTGTTGCCGCAGAACAGATACTAATTGGCAATCCTAAAACGATAAAATTGTTCTCCTATTCTGAAGAAGAACGACCTGTAACCTTTCAAATTTTTGGTAACTCAATCGAAACAATTACCGAAGCCGCCATTCGAATAGAACCATTGAAGCCCGATATCATTGACCTAAACATGGGATGCTCTACACATAGGGTTTCTCAACGAGGATCCGGCGCAGGATTGTTAAAAAATCTTCCTCTTGCCGGTAAGATGATAGAATCTCTTCGTAAAAATTGTAAGGTTCCCATTACTGCTAAGATTCGCATAGGTTGGGACAATGAGAATCTAAACTACAAAGATACAATTCGATCTCTGCAAGATTCGGGAGTGGAAGCAATTTCTGTTCATGGAAGAACAAAAGAAATGTCCTACAATGGCTTAGCTAATTGGGATGTTATTGCAGAGATTAAATCTTTGGCAAATGTTCCAATCTTTGGTAACGGAGATATAAATTCCTATCCACAGATTAACAAAAGATTACAAGAATCCCGAGTGGATGCAGTCCTGATTGGAAGAGGAGCTATAGGTAATCCTTGGATTTTTTCAGGTATCGAAAAGGAAGATTTGGATTTCGATGAGATCAACAAAGTAGCAAAAATTCATTATGATATGATGGTTGATTTTTACACCAGAGAGCATGCATTTCGCTTGTTTAAGAAATATTTCAAAAACTATACAGAACAGTTTGATTTTTATCGAGAAAAAAGAGATGAAATACTAAGGATTCAAGATCCATCAGAATTTGAAGATTCATGGGAAAGTTCTATCTTCCAATTGGTTTAGAAAAATCCGATAATTTATGAGGGCAAAAAAAGGACTGCTCATTGGCAGTCCTTACACACAATATATTATTGTGATTGTTTTTTATCTACTTGCTTCTTTTACACTGGACTCGAAAGCTTTTTGTCCGCCTGGGTATTTAATGTAACCCACACATTGACAATCTTCCCAAAGTTCAGGTTGACCCGGTTTAGCACAAAAACCTTTTGAATCTAGAGAACAGCAGTCATAAATACCAGCTCCTCTAACTAGACCTTGAGATTGTGCAACAATCACCTGACCTGTAGATTGACCATCAGAAACCCCGGAAGCTTGCTCGATGTAATCTCCCAAAATCTTGGATAGTGCGTCACCCGCAATTAAGTCTCTTGCAGCTCTTCGGCAAGTAGTTTGCTTCATAGCAACGCTACCGGCATCAATTGCTTTGTTGGATGCTCTAGCAGAAAACTTCATGTATAGGTAATCAAAATTGTCAGAATTTCCTTTGCAATAGTCAGCAGGGGATTTTCCTTTGATAGCTTGTGTTGTGTCTGGTGCACACGCCCAACCTTCAAAAACCCATCCTTCCTTACCAACAGATGTTGCATCTCTTCTATTGTCGCTTCCACCACAAGAAATGGCAAACAACGCAATCAATGCAGTAGATATTATTCCGTAAAAAACTTTATTCATTTAAGGTTCTCCTTTAAAACAATATAATAGACTGGAAAAATACTTGTCAATGTTTCTTTTAATGATAATTTTTTTTTATGAGAATCAAAAAATTGCCTTATTTTACCTTTTTATTAATATCAATAGGGTATTTTACCCTATTTCCCGGGTTGTTGCAAGCCAATCAAATAGCGATTCTTCCTGCCATCATAGAAGGCAAAATGTCCGGATCATCCGGTAATTCTCCTTCGTTGAAGATGGATTTGGAATTTGCCAAGTTAGGAAGGGACATAATAGAAAATAATTTTTATTCAAATGTTGTTCTATATAGTGAAATTGATAGTAAGAATGATTCCAATTTTAAAAGTATTTGTCAAACGAGTCGATCTCATTATGTAGTTTTGGATCATTATTATTTTCCAAAAGATTCGATACCTTCTGTACTGACTAAAGTGCATAACTGTAGAACCGGGATTAGCGAACAAAAAGAAATTAAGTTATCAGGTTTCGTGATTCATTCTTTAGAAAAACATTATCTATCCTTATTCAAATTTCTACCAAAAAGAACTTTACAAACAAATCGAGAGGTTTCATCCACTCCTGATTTAGGATACTTTATTGATGCAACAGGTACTTTTAGTTTAGAAAAAATAAATCTGGAATCTTTATTCAAAGAACAATCGAGAAATCCTTCCGGAAAAGTTTATACTTATGCTGTTTTATCCAATAATCTAATCCAATGGAAAGACGGTAATTTTGCTTTTTCCGGAAAGAGTGACACTGATAGGTTACTTTCGCATTTTAATAAATTTATCAACCATCCTGTTTCCAATAAGGATAGTTCTGTTCAAGTAATTCTCATAAGTCCTATTAATCTAAAGTCATCGATTCCTTGGGTAACCGGAATCAACCAATCCAGACAGAGTATGAAAAAAACTATATTGATTATACCTTATACGGTCAGTCATATAGACTATCAGAACTATAAAAAACTGGTGAATGCCACCAATTCTTATTCAATAGAGCCGATCGCTTATCGAGAGGTGGGTTTCATTGATGGATCGATGGGGTTTCTAAGTTTAAAATCGGGTTATTTGTATCTTACTAAGTTGGATCCTGCACAAAATAAAGATGCTTATACCAACGCAGAAAGATTTTCCCTAGAGGAACAAGCAAGCCCTTATGATATGAAAAATATATATCAAAAGCTTAGTGATAAAAAAATTGTCCAAGAAGGCTCTCTTAAAACGACAACAATAGATTTGTTAAAAGAAACATTGGAAAAAATTTCAAACCCAAGTCGCTCGACAACTAAAAGATTTTTGGTTAAATCCGGTGGTCAGGCTCTTTGGGTAAATGCGAATCCAAGAATTCAGATTCAAAAAAGAGAAAAGTATATAATGGAAACAGAATTTTTTTCGGACAAATCACAGACATCCGGAATCAGTAATGATAGCATTCGAACAGAATTTCATTCAAGTCAGTATGATTATCCAAAACTTTTGGAATACCATCCATCTGAAGTAAAGTCCATTATGGATAAATACAAATTGAATAGTTTGCGAGTTTTTATTCCTATTACAGTTGAGGATATGGATTGAACCCAGTTTTTCGGATAGGAAAAACCTATCCAAACATTCAAGAGCAGATTCAATCCTATTCGAGAAATCGAGTTCCATTCATTTTGCTTGGGAATAGTGGATCCAAAAAGAATGAGTTCTTGATTCAGTCAATATCGGATTTGGAGTTTGAGTATTCCATCATAGATGGAACTCTTTTCTATAATAAAGATTTATTCTTGGATAGGTGGAAAGAAGCTCTCGAACACAAAACGATTATCATTCTATCCATAGATAGATTGAGTAAAGAAATTCAACTTATTTTGAACAAAGAACTCATTCGATTGAAATCTATCATGGAGCTTCCTTGGATAATCTCTACTTCATCATTGGAATTGAGAGATTATGTTACCAAAAAGTATTTTTTAGAAGAATTGTATTTTAGAATCGGAGTGGTAACATTTGACATAGCTCCTCTCTTCGAAAGAAAAAAAGAGATTCTTCCCTATGCGGAATTCTTCCTGGAGAACTATAGAAAAGAATACAACAAAAGACTCAAATACTTTGATCCGGATCTATCTGATTTTCTTTTGAAATTCAATTTTCCGGGAGACTTGGAGCAACTGGAATCTTTAATCCAATCACTGGTGATCACCGGAAAAGGAAGAACCATTGAGTTAAAAAATATCCCCAAAACTCTTTTCCAGGATTCTATTATACACAGTGATCGAGTGATTCCCATAGTTCCCGGTATTCCTATTGCCGACTATGAAAGAGAAA
>JAFIGA010000043.1 GCA_020831715.1 Leptospira sp.
TTTCTCTTGCGCTCGATTTTTTCATAAGAAACATAACTAATAATTTTCAATCGAAAGGTTTTATTACCGTTAAAGTTATAAACAATGATGATTTCCATATAATACAATTTAAAATAATTGGATTGAAAAAAAACAAGATCAATATTGCCAATGAACAAATATCCGATATTTTAACTGAACTGAAAATAACTATAAACGATAATAGTTTCAGAAAGGGTGAATACCAGTTTAATATACCTACTTCAACCTTTGAAATTCCTGATTTATCGTTGAATAAGATTAAACCTATCCCGAAAAAATCACAGAATCCTAAAATAAATGCAGAGATTGAGAAAAGTTACACTATTTTAATAGTTGAAGATGAGCTGCCTTTGATTGAAATGCTCTCTGATATTCTCGGTAATTTTTATAAAATTCATACAGCTTATAATGGACTCAAAGCGATCGAACTTTTAAAGCAAGAGCCAATTGATATTATCCTGAGTGATATTGAAATGCCGGATATGAATGGTCTCGATATGATGGAAATAATTCGAAAAAATCCAGATTACGCTCCGATTCCAATAATTTTTTTAACAGCTTATGATATCCCAAAGATGCGGATTAAAGGTCTCGAGGGAGGTGCTCAGGATTATATTATAAAACCTGTGAATAATCAAGAACTTTTGGCAAGAATAAGAGTTCATCTTAAGCAAAGAGAGCTATATAGCGAAGTTCAAGAGCTTAAACGGAAAATGCGAAAAAAAGGTCGGTCCCTCGAAACTACAGAAAAGATCCGTCTCCTTGTAGATTATATTGACAAAAATTTCAGTGAGTGCTTAACAAGAGATAACCTTTCTCAAACAATAGATCTCTCTCCCGATCATATGAGTAGAATCTTTCTGGAAGTAACAGGCAAGAAAATTGGAGACTATATTAATACCAGACGATTGGAATTTGCTACGAAGAAATTGATAGGTTCCGACGATACAATAATCTCGATTGCCTATGAGGCGGGATTTGAATCCCTAAGAACCTTCAACCGGCTTTTCTTAAAAGAATTCAAAGAAAACCCGGCGAATTATAGACAAAAAAACCGACCTGAATAGAGCATAAAAAGTACTTTTCCCTAGGCTTTTCCCCTCCAATCTGGTAAAAAATACTATTTTTTCCGAAGATTTTCGGATACCCATAAGGATTTCTCAAATGGCGCAACTTTTTTATGATGATTCATGCGATTTAGGTGTACTCAAAGGCAAGACAATTGCTGTAATTGGCTATGGTAGCCAGGGGCATGCACAAGCTCAGAATATGAAAGATTCTGGTTTGAAAGTTATTATTGGACTAAAGGAAGGATCTAAATCTATTCCCCAAGCAAAAGAAGATGGATTTGAAGTTTTTACAGTGGCAGATGCCGCTAAAAATGCAGACATCATCCAAATACTAGCACCTGATACCATCCAAGCGGATATGTATGAGAAAGACATTAAGCCGCATTTGACAGCCGGTAAGGCATTGGTATTTTCTCATGGTTTTAATATTCATTATGATTTGATTGTTCCTCCTAAGGACGTTGATGTTTACATGGTTGCTCCCAAAGGCCCCGGACATCTTGTTCGAAGAGTTTACCAACAGGGCGGGGGAGTTCCTTGTCTTATCGCTATCTACCAAGACGCAACAGGGGATGCTCATAAAAGAGCTCTCGCTCACGCCGGTGGAGTAGGTGGTGGACGTGCAGGAATTCTTGAGACATCTTTCAGAGAAGAAACAGAAACCGACCTATTCGGTGAACAAGTTGTTCTCTGTGGTGGTGTAGCCAATCTCATCATGGCGGGATTCGAAACTCTAACGGAAGCCGGTTATGATCCTGAGATTGCTTATTTTGAATGTCTCCATGAAGTAAAGCTTATCACTGACCTTATCTATGAGGGTGGACTGGCAAGAATGAGATTCTCTATCTCCGACACAGCTGAATACGGTGACTACGTAAGTGGTCCTCGTGTGATTGATGCCGGAGTAAAAGCACGAATGAAAGAAGTCTTGAACGATATTCAAAAAGATAAAGGTGCCGCCTTCGCAAAACGTTGGATCGCCGATACCAAAGCAGGATATCCTGAGTTTCACAAATTGCGTGATTCGAATGCGAAGCATCCTATTGAAGAAGTAGGAAAGAAACTTCGCGGCATGATGAAGTGGTTGGCGAAATAAAAATTTCGCTCAAGAACTTCACTTTGTTGGTAGCAAGCGTTGTCTTTTTTGGCAATTCTTGCTACTCCTCCATGCACTATAACCCAGACAAACCCCACCATACAAAATCAGGCTTTCGCAACACCGACCCTAATCTAACGAAACATGGACTAGGTTCTCTAATTAGATGGTCTTCTACGAGATGGATGAATGACACATCTATCGATCCCAACGATTATAAGATTGAAGCAACAGTTACCGATGGAAAAAAGATTCGCGAGTTCACAGGTAAATGGTCGGTTACTTGGATTGGTCATGCAACGACTTTGGTGCAGATGGATGGATTCAATATTCTAACAGATCCTATATGGTCTGAAAGGTGTTCTCCTGTATCATGGGCAGGACCGAAACGATATACCCAGCCCGGAATCAAATTAGAGGATCTTCCTCCCATAGATGCTATTGTAGTTTCTCACAATCACTACGATCATATGGATTTGGATACATTGCGTATTTTGCAAGAAAAACATTCCGCCATGATTTTCGTGGGTCTTGGCAATCGTGAGAAGCTTGAGTCCGAAGGACTCGCCAATGTGCAAGAAATGGATTGGTGGGATAGTTTCAGCTTGATTAAGTTGGGCAAAAGCATGGAAATTACCTTTACCCCTACCCAACATTTTTCGGCTAGAGGACTACATGATAGGGACAGAACTCTTTGGGGGAGTTTTCTTTTGTCTTCGACTAAGGCAAAAGTTTACTTTGCAGGGGATACCGGATATTTTGATGGATTCAAAGAAATTGGGGAAAAATGGAAAGGTATTGATCTAGCTATTTTGCCAATAGGGGCATATGAGCCTAGATGGTTTATGAGCCCGGTTCATACCAGTCCGGAACAGTCCGTTCAAGCATTTGCCGACCTTGGTGCCGAATTCATGCTTCCCATGCATTACAATACCTTCGTCCTATCTGATGAAGCTTTGGATGAACCATTGAATTTGACTCGATCTACATTTCAAGATTTGTCCTTGGATGAAAAGAAACTTCTGGGATTAAAAATTGGAGAAAGTTTTTTTAGGAACTAATTGCATTCTTTTATAGATCTTTTCATATTGACTTATATTGCGTGAGGTCTATATGCATATTGGTAGAATATTTCTTTCGTTTTTGATCCTTTTAACATTTTTAAGCTTTGGCACAATGGGAATTATAGCCCAAGAGAAAACCGAATCAACTGAGATTCCATCTGAAAAGCCTATAGTAAGCGAAGAACAAGCTACCGATCACGATGACCATCACAAGGGAGAAGATCTACCGTATTGGTCTGTGATACCTTTTGTTCTCATTCTTCTTTCTATCGCCATTCTACCCATTGCCTCCCATACCACCGAGCATTGGTGGGAAAATAACAACAATAAATTGCTAATAGCAGTCATTCTAGGTGGGATTGCATTTGGAACTCTCGCATACTATGGCTGGGTTCATACAATTGTTCATACAATCGTTTTTGAATACATACCCTTTATCATTCTTCTTGGATCTCTGTATTATATTTCCGGTGGAATAGTTTTGCGTGGTGATATAGAAGCCACACCATTAAATAATAGTTTATTTCTGTTAATTGGAGCAGGTCTTGCCTCTTTCATCGGAACTACGGGAGCTTCCATGCTTCTGATTCGTCCACTATTGAATACGAATTCCGAGAGAAAGCATGTAGTTCATACAGTTATCTTTTTTATCTTCTTGGTCTCCAATATTGGAGGATCACTCACTCCACTGGGAGATCCTCCTCTCTTCTTAGGATACTTACAAGGTGTTCCCTTTACTTGGACCTTCGGTTTATTTCCGGAGATGATATTTGCTTGCTCCATACTTTTAGTTGTGTACTTCATATGGGATACGGCAATGTATAGAAAAGAATCACAGAAGGATATAGCATTTGACAAGAGCAATGTAACGCCAATTAATTTAAGTGGTCAGGTGAATTTCATCTGGTTATTGGGAGTTGTTCTTTCTGTAGCTTTCATCAATCAAAACTATATACCGGCAATTGGTGAAAATCCCTATTTGGGTTTCATTCGTGAATTTGTAATGATCGGTATGATTGTAATGTCTTTTATGACTTCCAAGAAAGAATATCGAATTGAAAACAAGTTCACTTTGCACCCTATTACCGAAGTTGCATATTTATTTATAGGAATCTTCGTCTGTATGATTCCTGCTCTGGTTTTATTGGAGGCAAATGGCGCTTCGCTGGGAGTAACAGAATCTTGGCAGTTTTTCTGGGCAACCGGTTTGTTTTCATCGGTATTGGACAATGCTCCTACTTATCTAACATTTCTTAGTTTAGCGAAGGGTTACTTGGGATATACAACGGTTGCTCAGATTCTTGCCAATCCTGCCGCCGAAGCATTGCTGAAAGCAATATCGGTTGGAGCAGTGTTTATGGGAGCGAATTCTTATATAGGAAATGCACCCAACTTCATGGTGAAGTCGGTTGCTGAAGAGAATAAAGTGAAAATGCCATCTTTCGGTGGTTATATGCTCTATTCGATTGGGATACTTTTCCCGGTATTCTTGCTAATTACTTGGATCTTTTTCTAGATTTAAAGTATTAGAATTAGCATCTACATTCTCTATAGGAGTAGCAGGAATGTCGGTGCTATCAGAAATTTCTGATGATGGAATATCAGAGTCAGTTGTGGATTCTGTTCCCTCAGCACTCTCGCCATCGGTGGTTTTGCTGAGTTTTTTCTGGCGCTTTTCTTCTTGTTTTTTCTTTTTCGCGAGGTCTTTTTGTCTTTTTTCGTAGGAGTAGTTGTTTTTTGCCAATGATTCTTCCTTTTGGTTCATTTTTTCGCAGTCCTGTGAATCATCCACCTCTTATTTATTGCTAGGATTTTTTATTTGGTCTAGAATCGGACTTCCAGACCAAATTGCACCATAGGAAGGAATATTTTTTTGCTTCTTGCGTCCACTGATTGAATAAATGGACTGTTCAATGTGTCAAAATTCAGACCCGGATTGGATCCGGAAAATTGATTGTTCACATCGAACTGTTCCGATATTGGATTTCTTCTGCCATATAGATTGATGAATTCCAAATACCAATTCATATAGCCCCATGAATAGGGGAAAAAGCGATCAATTCGTAAATCCAATTGGTGAGTGGATGGTAGGCGATGGTTGTTGAAATCTTCAGAGTATTCCGGTAGATAGAGATTGGCACCAAATGTAGTAGCTTGGCTCAATTGATTCGAACCTATAATCTGCGTGACAGGAACCGAAGTAGCATAGCGAAATCTTCCTCCCACCTGCCACTGTGGATTGATCTTCCAACCAAAAACAACACTGAGTATATGAGTCCTGTCAAGATCGAACAATCTTTCTCTGTCATTATTGTATAAAAACTCTATGGAGCCATCATCATAGCGATTGATATAGCCTTCTTGGGTGGATGTTTGGAATTCGAGAGTTTTGCCAAAATTATTTCTAGCTCGATCCCTTTCGTCATCTTCTGTGAGTTGGGGTTGGTTGTTATTTCTCTTGGTTACGGAGTTGCTGTAAGAAATCCAACCAAACCAGCCGGAAGTTCGACTGGCATCCGGTGATTTTCGAATGAATATTTCGATTCCCTCCGAATATCCATATCCTCTGTTGGAGAATCCTAAATTTCTAACTTGGATAGGATTGTCTTTAATGTCTTGGGGATTTTCGACAAGTTTTCGATTGTCATAGTTGATTGCATAGGGATCTTGAATGAATGAATCGTTCACAACCAAATCGCGAAAGATATTACGAAAGCCTTCTAGCTTTACAATCCAATCTCTACCTATTGCTTGACTGATTCCTAGAACATTGTGTTCACTAGATTCCATGCCCAGATTGGGATTGCCCGATCTTGTGGATATCTGTTCAATGCCAACGGGTGCGTTTCGAAAAACTCCGGTTCCACCCTGGATAGTTGTCTTGGTTGATTGGAAAGTGTAGGCAAGACTTCCTCTTGGGCTTGTAAGTGTCTCACCACTTTGGATATAGCTATCTTCTCGTATTCCCAATACCAATAGAAAATCATTCCATTTGACTTTTGTCTCCGCGAATCCACCTTTTTCTATGGCACGCACTCCATCTCCATCAACTAATGCACGGAATGTTGGATCACTGCTTATGAGTTGGTTGAATATATCGAAGAATAGACTGGATCTAGAAGTTATGTTTTCCGCTTGCAGTCCTATCTTTCTTTCTCGGTAGTTTCCACCCAAGTCTAACGTCCAACCGGGTAGTATTTCCATTAATAAAGAGTTCTCAACAAAATACAAATCTTGTGTGGTTGTATTGCTAAGTCCAAATATATTTTCTGCCGTTAAGGGATTGTCGATTTGCAATTCATAGTATTCTGCAAATGAGTTTCTGGATGCAGAAATTTTATGACGGATTTTATCAGTAAGCTTCCACTCATGGGATATGCCCTGGGTATAAAATCCGCGATCAAGTCCAACAGGTGGTCTGGAATCTTGACTACTTGAATTTTCGAATTCTGCTTGGGCTCTCGTATAACCTTGAATATCCCTTGCTCCAAAGAAATACATATTCAACTTTTGAGACTGAGTTAGGTCTGTTCCAAACTTCCACTGAAAATCGGAGAAGTCGGCGTATTTTGCATCTTCGGGAATTCCTTTGGGATATGCTTGGAGTAGAAAAATATTCGGGTAAGATTTGCGAGCGCCTGCGAGCATATATCCTCCCTCCCATAATGGAGTTTCGATATAGGCATCCGACAGAAAGGTATTCAGATTGATAGTTGTGGAACGTTTGACCACATTCTCTGTAGATGATACATTGATGATCCCGCCGGTTGCATACCCATAGCGAACGGAGTAGGCACCGGTCAGAACTTCCAAATCAGAAATGATATTATTGTTAAATACTGAAGATTGTCCTCCCAAGTGGAAAGGGTAACTAACAGGCATACCGTCGAAGTATGTTTGGTTGGCTCTGGGCCCTGCACCTCTCAGAGAAAAATCTCCTCTATCACTATTTCGATAAGGCTGGCCTGTAATGTTGATATTGAATTGAGGGGTGGGAGTTAGCCCAACTTGGATTGCGGGAACAATTCCCGGTAGAGCTTGGATAGCTCTTAAGGCATCCCCCTGGGTTCCGGGGAGTCTTTTGATTTCCTGATTAGATAGTTTAATGGATGATAGATTGGATTCATCTTTTTTGCCTTTTACTTGGATACCTGCAGATTCGGAACCGGAAAATAATGTGAATTTCTGACCCGGAAATCGAACGTCAATAGATCGTTTGTCGATGGATTCTTGTCCGAGGATTCGGACATTATAGCGTCCTAGTTGGGGCAATTCCGTTGATACTCGACCCAGCGAATCGGTTTGGATTCTTGAGCCGGTCTCGACTATAATAATATCTGTATTGGCTAGGGGTTCATTTCCCACCTTGTCAATTACATCAATTTGGATTTTAATATTTCCGGATTGCGAATACAGAGCTCCTGCGAAAAAAAAGGAGGTATATAAAAAAATAGAGACAATTCTTTTAAAAAAGATGTTCATGGAAATGATTACTTTTACATTTCTACGTTTTGGTTTTCATGGTATAGTAATTTTATGAAATTGTTTGTATTAAATATAGAAGTTAGTCTAGGAACGATTGGGGTTTAAATTGGAAAAAGTTGATCTAGAAGAAGAATTCCTATTATTGATCCATAATTTTAAAAAGGGAGATGAAAATTCTTACAGAATCCTACTTACTAAATTAGGAAAAATCACAGATCGTTTCCTCTATGCCAAAATCCAAAATCCGGAAGAAAGAGAAGAATGTGTCCAGGACGTTTTGATGGCTATTCACTCATCCCTACCCAACTTTGATACTTCCAAAAAATTTCTCCCTTGGTATTTCAGTATTGTCCGATTCAAGACAATTGATCGATTGAAGAAAATTTATAAAGAAAAATCCATCACGAAAGAAAATATTGAAGATTTTGGTAACCTTTTCTCTCCATATACAGAATACAATAATGGGGAGTCGGAAGATTCAGAACTTTTAGAATCTGCACTGTCCAGTCTAGACCCGTTGCATAGAAAGGCATTAGTGCTTTCCAAGATAGAGGGGATTCCACTGAAAGAGATTGCCCTTGAATTGGAATGGACATTGAGTAAGACAAAAGTTGTGATTCACCGAAGTATTGCAAAACTAAAACAATTTATGGAAGCGGCAGATGAAGAGAAATGAACTGATTGAAAATCTAATTCAAGATAAGGCAGATAATACTTCAACTAGACTGAGTAATTTTTTATTTTATGGAATTCTATTTTTAATAATCTCCGTAAGTTTATATTTTAATTATTTTAGAAATTTCGCTTTTTCATTTCCTGACCTATTGATTGGTATTTCTACTATTTTATTTTTTATTTTTTTTAAACAATACTATCATGTTGGTGCAAATATTAGGTATCTATATTATTCTTTGGCAATCATTTTATATAGTGTATGGATAATCATTTTGGCAATGGACTCCGTTTCTGAAATAAATGAATTTGGATTTCCCAAGGGATGGCAATGTCTTGCCGAAATTATTTTTATAGGAATCGTATTCGGTATTTTTCTTAAAAAAACTCTGATTCCCAAAAATACAATATTAAATGTAAATAGCTCGTGGATTTCATTTGTTGTTGCTATTGGTATGGGATTTTTTCTAATCAATGAATTGTGTATAATCCCGGAATCCTCACATGATTTGATTTGGCACGGGATGTTTCCATTTTTTTTGGCCGTTTGGATTTTTTTTCGAAAGCTGTAACCTTTTGAGATATTGTAAAGAATACCTTATTAAATTGAATGAGAGGTCAAAAGAATGAAGAAGATTATGAATTTTATTTTTCTAATTGCTACTGTTTCCTTTTTGGCGGTGGGTTGCAAAGAAAAGTTGGAAGAAAGTCCCAAGATTGTTTTCATCAAAGGAAACGTCTATTTGGACGATTTGGAATTGAAGCAAGGATCTGAAGTTGAAAATGGAAAAGAATTTCGAATGGATGAAAATTCTTATGTGGATGTTCGTTTTCCGGATAGTTCCATTGTAAGGCTGAAAGGTGCCAAGGCAAAATTAGATTGGAAACCGGGCGAAACTGAATGGAATCTTACATCCGGAATCATATTTTCTTCTGTTTCTAAAAAGAAGAAATCGGATCAGTACCGAATCGTAACTCCAACTTCTGTGATGGGAGTAAGAGGAACTCGGTTCTATGCTGAAGAACTAACCGATAAATCGTATCTTTGTGTATGTCACGGATCTGTTGCCGCCAGCTTCAAAGATAGTTCCGGTAAGGGAGAAGTTGACGAAAGAATAGTGAATGCAGGACAGGACCTATACTTAAAATCAGGTGAAAAATTGGGAGATCCTATTGAATCACCTGACATGAAAGCTATGGCAGACGCAGTCTTTAAAGAAATGGGCGTAGATATAGATTGATTTTTATAGCAAAATATTAAGAAATATCCTGTTACAAATAAATATTCCTTGAGATTGAGCGTTTTGGGCTAGGCTCTAAAGTTCTATTTCATTCAGTTCATCTTTAAAGCGTGAGTCCGGTTTCGGTTGGGGAGCGATAGAATCTCCCCATTCCATAGAAAAGGCAACCGTCCAAGCCGACTCATACAATCTATGATCTGATTTCCTATAAAGTGGATACCGATAACCTACTGTTAAATTGTATTTTTCCGAAAAATTATAAGTGAATCCTGTTGTAACTTCTTGGAAAATTCGAGGAATTGTATCCTCAGTTCTTGTATCGAAATCCACTCCTTGAAAGGGAGTTCTATATAAATATCCTCCAAAGAGAGATACCTCTTTCATCAATAGATAGGTTACGTAAGTCTGAATCAATGTGGTTTTCTTTAACTCATAGCGTTGTCTAGGCGGCTCACTTGAAGCCGGTCTTAGCCAAAAAGGTATACCGTCGTTATCTTGTAAGTTGGAAGGCTCCAAGCGAGAGAGAGGTTGTACTCCACCTGCTTTTAGAACAAAACTCCAATCCCTCCATAGATATCCCAATGTTACTAAGGCTTGACCAGTATAGTAATTACCACCGGTGAATCTATCTGTGTCCGGTCCTGATGGAAATCCAACATTCCCCTCCAAAACTATAAAATAGTCTTTTTGGAAATCCGCTAAGGGGAGCCATTTGCCACCCATATAGGTTTTTCCAATTCTTGCGGCATCCTCTCTCCCCTTTTGTTCAAAATAGGTCCAGGGAACAGAAACATTGAATGCGAATTCTCCTTCTTTGAAGGGAAGTTCTACAAATCCTGTCGTAGTATAAACATTGCTATTCTCATTGGTTGCCTTATAGTAGTCTTGCGTTAGTACTAAATAATTTGCCGGTTGTTCTCTTTTTCCCGTAAAAGGATCCACAAATCGAGTCGTAGCAGTCGGATTGTGACTGGTTCCTGTGTGGTGGGCGCTTAAAGGATATAAGAACGATAAACCTAAACAAAGAATAAACAATAAAATTGATGAGCGCTGAGGGCTGAGCGCTGATTCTTTAACTTTTTCCCTTTTCCCTTTCAGCTTTATCCCTTTCACTACTGTGCATTCATTGAGTTCAACACTCGGATTCCTAGACACTTCGACACTCGGGCACTTCATAAAAGACAACTCTCTTGGATGAGGACTGCGTCGTCGGCTTCTAGATTCGTGAAGAACCAAGAATAATAAGGGGAAATGTCCGTTATCTGGATAGTCTGTGTGGGATTTCCTGATGTGTCATTAAAGATAGTATTCAATACTTGCACTCCTTGTGCGGGAATATCTCGGAAGAGTCGGGAATAATTCAGTCCTAATACCCATTCGGTGGACTGTCCTCGGAGAACTTCAGTCTTGCAACGGGGGAGGAGGGTCTCTTCATAATCTCGAAAAGAGATTCGAAGGTTTCTGGTATTATCCGGTGGAACTGGAGGTGGATCAGTGATATCTGTTATTCGAACATTCAAATCCCAGCGCCGAATGATCACTCGAGATTGGGCAAGAATTCCCTGGGGAGCATCCCGAAGTGCTGGAAGAGGATTCCTTGCTACAGTCCCAAGGCCAGACCCGGGAGAATTGCCAATCATGAATGGATTGATTCGAAATCCGGGAGCAGAATAGACCTGGGCATAGGGATCATTCGGAGGTAGATCCAAGGGAATGGTGAAGGGTGTGTGGGTTCGGGATCCTACTTGGGCTGATTGGTCTTGAGTTCTTGCATTCAAAGAACCGAAGGGCTTGTCTGGAGGATTGAATCGGAAGTCCATTCTCTCAATATCCAAGAAGCTGTTAGTCTGAAGAATTTCAATGGAGTATGTTCTTTGTGCTCCACCACTTCCCGAGGAGAGGTTGAATGTGCTAAGGTCATCATCCACTTGGTCGTTTTGGTCGTCGTAGCTGTGAATGATCGGCTGGAAGGTGCCGGGAACCTCACGCACCAGCCGGATGAAGTTCTCCAAGATGATCGCCTCTTCTTCCAAGCTATTGCCCACACTTCCGAAAGTGCAGGAGACGAGGAGGGTGAGATACCAGAAGGGTCTAATTAGTTTGAGTCTTTTTTTAGTAGGCATTCTTTAATATAATTATATAGATCGGTCTATATAATTCCTCACTTAAAACGGATCGCTAAACCTTGGATCTTTTAGAAAATTTTCATCTGTTAGAGATAATAAAAATTCAATGAGATCTTCTTTTTCTTGGGCATTCATGGGGAAAGGACGAATCAGTGTCGTGTCAACCGTGATTTGTGGTGTGTCAGATAGACAGGGAAAATCCGGATTTCTCGTTCCCCCCGGAGTGGTATATGCCGCACAGGTTGAATTGAATCCTCCACGCGAATAGTGATCTAAAACTCTTCCCAGTGCCTGCCTCGCACAGCCCTCCAAAGTAGCTCCGTTTGATTGTCCCGCAGGTAAGTGCGGATTGTTCGCCGGATCACAATTGATGGAACCATCATGCATATAAGGAAAAGTCACACCTACGTTTCGTAAGCTGGGTGCCTTCATTCCACCACGATGTCTTTCTTCTCCGGTTACTTCTTTCAATCCTTGGTTGTTGGAAGGATTTCCTGTTCCCGGGATATTGTAGAGAGCATTATTATGGTAAAGGGGTTCAATTCTTGCCGAAGTATTTTCATGAAAAGTGGAATCATTGAAATTCACTCCATCATGGCAATGAAAGCATTCGGCTATTTCGCTTGAGAAAAAGTTAAATCCTCTCCTTGCAGCAGGGCTGAGTGCGGATCGATTGCCTTGGTAGGTTGCCTTATCGAATGCCGAATTTCCTGAAAAAAGAACTCTCTGAAAACTTGCAATGGAACGGATTATATTTCTAATTGAGATGGGTTCTTTCTCTCCCGGAAATGCCTTGGAAAATAACTCACGATAACTTGGATCAGAAAGTATTTTCTCGCGAACTTCTTCCTCTCTCTTAAAAAGCCCCAATTCTACGGGATTATCACCAAACAGAGGACCTTCTGCTTGTTGCTCTAATGTTACAAGTAGTATATTATTCCAGGTCTGTCTGGAATTGTATGCTACATTAAATAATGGTTGACTGTTTCTGGGATGAAAATCTCCTTCAGAGTTGCCCGAATGTGCCACTCCTTGCGGGTGAGGAACTCCATCTGTAAATGCTAAATTTTGAAAATGACAAGAACCACAGGATTTGGTGTTGTTGCCGGACAGTTTTTTCTCGTAAAAAAGAAATCTTCCCAATTCTACTTTCTCTTTCGTGATAGGATTGTTATCCGGAACTCTGGGAATAGGGAAACCTTGCGGTAGATATTCCGACCAATTGAAGTTATTCCCACCGGATTGGTTCATAGAAAGAAGGGCAAGACCGAGCAATAGATCTGAATCATCTGCTTTTTCATCTCCGATTCCCAATATACCACAACTCATTGATAAATAGACAGATAGTAGAATCGCTTGCATTAACTTAGCGCTTTGTTTAATAGATTTAATTTCCATAAATTTCTCCAAAAAGGGGGATCCTCACCACTACGAAAGAATCCCCAAGTGAGTCAAATGATCAAAAGTCCTTTCGAATTGTTCTTAATCAATTATCAATCGATTATCTAACGTATCAATCGTAGGATGGACTGTTGGGTTTCTAAGTTCACAGTCCCTACACCGGTTTCGTTATTTGTACCTGATCCAAAACCTGCATTATTCCCGGGAACAAGTCCTAAGTTTTTCAGAATTGGACCACAAGTTGTCGAAGTTCCACCACTTCCACTCCCATTTCCAATAGGCATGCAAGACAATGCAGTTCCATCATCATAAGCAGAAGTTGGCACTCCTCCATTTCCACGAAAAAATTCATCCAAGCTAATAGTTATAGTATCTGTTGCCGGGTTGAATCCACCATCCGGTTTCAATATCAAGTTGGGTCTATAAGGATTGGCACAGGTTACCGAGCCATCTTGTCCTTGAGGTATGCTAATGTCACCTGTGCAGTTGGTTGATCCAAGATGAAATTGCATATTTGTAGTGTTTATCGTTAGCTCCAATCTAATAAACTTATATCCGGCTAACCAACTCCAAGTTAAACCGGTAGCTCCCCTTAGTGGGCTGTTGCTGGGTTGTAAATTAAAGTTCACATGATTCCACTTATTGGGGACACCAATAGTAATTTCCACAGAATCAAAATTACCGATAGGAATCAACCCATCGATTTGCTTTCTAACATTGATGTCGTCAGATGTACCTACACATTTTCCTTGATTCACTACGGTGAAGTCTAAGAGGGCTACTTGGTCATTGCCATCGCGGAGTTGCCAATCATCAACTTGGTTCATCTGCATCGCAATTTTTTCTCCATTACTTCGGACGAATTGCACGTCTTGAATAAAGAATCGGAAATCTCGCATCTGAACAACTTGGTCATCCGGCATGGTATAGGTGGTGGATCCACATTCTATGGATTTACCATCAAATTTTGCATCAAAATTCAACGATCCTTGGCGCAGACCGGAACTTTGCTGACTCAATAGGGCGAGCCCCAAAAGTATATCGTCATTATTATTATCTTCACTTTTAGCAAAGGGATTACAGCCAATTGTCAAAAGTATGATTAAGAAGCAATAACTTGTATTTTTTATTATTTTGAAAAAATTCATTTTTATTTAACCTCAATTATATTGATTTATTCAGGAATCAATTTTTTGACTCCTGTATGATTGGAAATTTGCCTATCTGCGTAGTTGGATATTGCAGATAAGTTAATTTCTTTATAGGTCTAGATGGGTTAAATTGATTGAGGCGGTTCGTAAGGGGGATTGCTGAAACCTGAGGGGACAGCAATTTTCCTTTCTAATGTTGTGTAAAGAATGATAGCAAGAGGTTTAGAGATGTTAATTGGTACATCGGGTGACTGAAGTATGTTTAGGGCGAGAGCTGTGTTCTCCACATTCTGCTTACTAGTTTCGTGGGGGCAGAAGTGCGGTTGGCTCGGATTTTCTCCATGATGTGCATGTCCTTCTTCTGTAACTGAAGCCGGAGTATGGCAGATCTCTTCGGGATCAGGTAGATTATCTTGGGGAATGCTTCGTTTTAATCTTATGATCCCGGAAAGTGCCGCAGTAGATGTTGAAAAAATACTATCCTCGGATTTTTGATTCGCGTGAGTATGAGACTTTTCTAGGCTATGGTCACAGGTACACAATTTCTTTAATGAAATTAGAGTTACTCCCAAAAGCCCGTTCGAAATCAAAGCGGATTGAATGGAAAAACTTAGAATCATTACAGAGATTAGATAGACTGTTTTTCCCGGTGAATTCATCTATTTACTAAATTTGGGGCGATTGGAAATTTGTCAAGAAAATGGATTGCACCCCAAATGAGTTAAAGATTTGCTATTCTTATGAAACGAAATGAAAAAATAGTGCAATAGGATAAAAAACCTTGGAACAGACAAATTCTAAAAAAAGATCTTGGCGAGAAGAAATATCTTGGCAAGGGATCAAAAGAAATGTATATTATAAGTTAATCTATCCTTTCAAGGCATCCAATGCACCTATTCATGATGTAAGTTTGGGTGCGGCAATAGGTATGTTTTGGGCATTGTCACCTACTTTTGGAATTCAGATTCCATTGCTGACTTTAAATTGGATTGTATTTCGTTTTTTTAAAATTCATTTTTACATGCCTGTCGCTTTTGCTTTGTTGTGGATAACAAATGTAGTGACTGTCCCTTTCTTTTACTATCTATTTTATATAATTGGTAGAGCTGTATGCTTGCAAGGAAGTTGTATGGAGACGGCGGCTGATATTCAGACCTTTCAGAATTTAATAGCAGTTCCGGAGGGTGCCGGTTGGTTGGAAGGAATTATTGATGTTACTACGAAGTTGTACGTTAGCTTCGGCTACCCTCTATTTATCGGAGGATTGGTTTTTGGAAGCTTGCTTTCTATCCCCACTTACCCTTTGGTCAGATATTTCGTAACAATACATCGGAAAAAAATAGCCGATGAGAAAGGAATAACTCTGGAAGAGTGGGAAAGAAGAGCACTTAAACATTAAAGATATATTTAATCGTTAAGTGCTCCCTATTTAATTCAGTAGGCTAGCTTTAATCTTTATCGCCCAGATTTTCCCTTTTTTCATTAGCCGCATAACCGACTAACTTAAATGTTCCATCAGAATCATTTCTGAATACAAATTTTTCCCAGAATTCTTCGACTTTTGAATACTTAACTTTGTAAACAATTGAATATAATTTATTGCCACCGGAAGCATTGTAATTGAATTTCTCTCTTTCATGAGAAATATAATCACCTAAATAATTCTTTTTCTTCGAATTGAGATTCTGGAAGAAAGTCGGATTAAGATCACTGGTTGCTTTGGAATGAATTAGTTCTTGAAGATCTTGGTAGTTACCGGACTTTTTAATTTCAAAAAAGCGATCGACTTGTTTATCAACTTTCATGATATCACCGGGATTGCAATTGGATATCAGTGCCAGAATAACGAATATGTAAATTATTCTATATTTTATTTTCATAGTTTACCTCGCGTATATTTTATTATTATTTAAAATATTGGCAAGGACTTTTTTCATTTTAAAAACAAGGGATAATTTCAATCCGATGAATTTTTATTTATCTTAGAGAACTGAATAGAACGAAAAGAATCACCATACTCTGTAGGTGAATAGTATGCTACAGCCTTCCAGCTTCTAGCCTTGGCATACATTCTCATTGCTTGAACCAGATCATAAGCCGCCATGGAGTAATCTACTATCATAAGAGCGGTTTGTGCTGTAATATAGCGACCTTGAACTTCAGGTTTTTTCTCAACTTCTTTGGCGGCAATAAGCCATTTGTACAATCTAGAGGAACGATTCATATTTAGGATTGCTTCCATTTGGATTGAGCTCAAAGGAAGCATTGCTTCCGTTTTATTGAAGCGAATTAAGATTTCTTCTACAGGATATTTATCCAAGGCTTGCTGCAATTGCATATCGAAGATATCATCATCTAAGTATTCAATTATATTGCATTGTGAGAAGACGGTCTCGCAGATGCTTCCAAAATCTCTATGAACAAAATAAATCATCATGATTTCTTGGGTTTGCGGATGATATAAAACCTTTGCATTATAATGCTTCATAGCAGAATATAAAACTACGGATCGAATTCGAGTATAAACATTCCAGCCAACACGGAAGTAATCACCAAATACAGGAATATCGGTTAGTTGCATTCCTCGTTGCCCCAAGTAGAAAGGCTCAAAAACTACAGTCCCATCTCTCTTGGCAATTTCTCTGACATATTCTTTCCAAACCTTATTTTCATCACTTCCTATCCCGGATCGATCTCCTTTAAAATCGATAACAACCTTGGCTGCTTTCTTTCGGAGAAGCTCGATTGCTGTGTCTTGCGCCTTTTCATTCTCTTCTTGAGTCTCCACTTCAAGAGTAGTGCAATTTTCCGGTTTGCAAGAAATCTGCTCGAGGTAGAGGGGATTTTTTGGATCGGGGAGGGGGCTGGATAAAATCTGAGTTGTTGCTTTTTCTTCCGCCAATAAATAGGTAGAAAATAAAACAAAGAGTAAAAAATAAAATGAAAACCTAGAATTCATTATTCGTTTTCCTTTAAAGTTTTAGGTGTAAGTTGGAAGATTGGGAAATTTTCCAAGTGCTTTACGTCCACCAATTCTTCCGCCCACTGCCAATTAGGGTATTCATCTTCTAACCAATAAGCCACTTTACTTTGGGTAGCTGTTGCTGGAGACAGTCCAATGCCTCCTGGTTTAGCGGCGGATTCCACACGATTGGCGAGATTTACGGTATTGCCAATTACAGTTACTTCCAACTTTTCCGAACCGATTGCACCTAGAATAACATCTCCGGAATTAATGCCCACTCTAAGTTCACAAGCAAGTCCACCTTCTTCTTTCATCGAATGATACAATGCCGTGTAAGAAGCTTGCATGGCAAGTGCACATTTTACAGCTCTTTGTGCTGTATTGGTTTCACCCGGTTTTGGTATGAAATAAACCATGAGCGCATCACCGATATGCTTGTCTATGATACCGTTGTATTCCGTCACAATCTTTTCCATAACTGCAAAACTCTTATTCAGATATTCCACTACTTGGCGAGGTGCAAAGAGTGAGGATTGAGAAGTAAATCCCTTGAAATCTGTATAAAGAACGGATACATGTTCATACTTCCCTTCCATGAGACTCTGTCTATCAGGTCCGGTTAGCATTTTAGCCACCGGTGCATACATGAACTGGTAAAAATCCTTCATTAAATGAAATAATTTTTTGTTAAAAAGATCTCCCACTCTTCCCAGCTCATCCTTTGAAAGAATGTTGATCTGATAGTCGAAGTCCTGATTTTCAAAGGCTTCAATCCCTTTGATAATTTCCAGTATTGGTTTGTTGAAATAGGTGGAAAAAAGAACAGAAATTACGGAGATGATAAGGATTGATCCACCTAATATAAGTATGACAAGAATTCCTATAGCTTTTTTCGCTTCTTGTACATCGGAAGCCAAGACATCCATCGATAGGATTACAGGAGGTTCATCCCATACTCCACGAGTGGGAATAGGTGACCACGCGGTGAGCATAAGCGTGTCCCCATCATCATCGAAGTCGAACTCAGGAGCAGTCTGAGCTTTACTAAAATCCGTAGACCAAGGCGAGTTCATTGCAACTGTGTCGTAGAAGGAACCAAATTCAGAATGTTTTTCCCCCAGTTCTGCATCCACCAAATAAACCAATTTTGTAGGATCACCGGAATCTTTCTTATTGATATAAATATATCTTATAGTAATTCCTGTTTGGTTTAAATCTTCTCGTATTTTAATGAGTTTATTTTGTACTTCTTTGTATTTGGGATCTTTATCGCTTTTGATCGCCAATATATCTTCTGCTTGGAATTGATTGGCGGCTACAACAACATAACCCAATAGAGATCTGCGAATATCATTTTCTTTTAGTTCTGTGAAATAATTGTAAACATAAAAAAGGGTAGGAACCAAGATCATCAAGGTGGCAACCAAGAAGGCAAGGAAGATTTTGGTTCGGATTTTTAGATTGGAGTATTTCAATAATCTGAGAGATTGAGATATCCTCATGAATCGAAGTAGCCTAAGACCATAGGTCTGGTATTCCATATCGAAAGATAGTAAAATTACAAAAGGGGCAAATGATAAAAAATCAATGATTCCATTGAAGCTAAAAATAAATGCTTTTCTTGCCGGAGCAGAGTAAAGGCGAAATGCATATTCTGTTCCAAAAATAATCAATATCACCCATTCTATCCATCGATGGTCTTCATAAAAATCTCTACCGACTGTAAGTGAAATAAAATCCAAAAATGGATAAGCTATTGAAAATAGCACAATAAATATTAGAAAATAACGAACTGATTTTGGAATCACCCCTTTTGGGTGTTCCAAGAAATTCCAAATTGCTTGTTTCAAGGAGGACTCCATATCTTTCCCTAGGTTCTAAACTAGGTCGTGGGAAAAAATAAGCTATGGGTTTATGATTAACCGAAAAGGTCTAAACATTTGCCATCATAGATTATTTCAGTTACTAGAATATCCCTAGTTTTTTTCCGATAGCATGAAAGTTCACACCAT
>JAFIGA010000052.1 GCA_020831715.1 Leptospira sp.
TTTCTCGCAGATTTTTTTAATAGCTCGAAGTCAAATATCGCAAGGGAAAGGCCAATCCCCATGATGGGTCCCATCAGTGGTGAGATTAACATTGCTCCAATAATTACGGCAGTAGAATTTGTATTTAAACCAATGGAAGCTATGAAAATGGCGAAGATCAATGTCCATACAGAAATTCCTTTGAATTCTGCCGCTTCTTTAATATATTCTATGGTTCCTTGTTGGTCTGTTCCGGCTCTAATTTGGAAAAGATCTTTGATATAGTCAATTACATATCCTTGAATCTGTTTATTCTGTTCCGCTTTTATTTCGTTTTCTTTTTGTTGCTCTTCTTTAGTCGGTTCCAAATCGATACCCATATTTATCTATTTCATATAACTCGGTTTGTCTGTAAATATTTTATCCATTTCTACTTGACTTGGAAATCTGGAAGCCATCAATAAAATCATCAAAATAGCGATTCCTGCTGATTCTAAATTTCCTCCAAAATAGAAAGACAAAGCATTCATGAGTGCCGCCGCTTCGATTATTGCCCATTGAACAATCTTTACAGTTTGATATTTTACTTCTTTATCAGAATTAATTTTCAATTGTTTCGCAAAATAGATAGGAGCAAATATAGCCGCAATTCCGGCCAGAATAGCAATTCCCAATCCAAGCTGAGTTAGGATGGCTATTTCTATTAGTTCCCTTTCTGTTAGAGAAATATAAGATATTGCAAGCAAAGCGGAAGGACCGGTAATCATAGCAAAGTGAATAACTCGTAAATTCATGAAGATATTTTGATTCTGATTCATTGTCTCATTAATAAGAATAACACTTATGGAGACAACAATAATTTTGTTAAAATAATAATCATATTTATTTTTAATAAAAATAATAAATTATTTATTGAAATATCTATTTCCTTCTTGATTTAAAATTATGAAAAATATATTCGTTGATTATGAATGAGTTTAAACGTAAAATTTTATTAGTTGAAGATGATTTTTTAATAGCCGCTGCAGAAAAATTGATTTTAACAAATTACAATTTTGATGTAATTCATGCTTTTTCAGGTGAAAATTGCCTCGAAATTTTAAAAAATAATTCTGATATTGATTTAATCCTAATGGATATTGATTTAGGTGGAGGAATGGATGGAATCGATACATCTATTTTGATTTCCAGAAAATTCGACATACCCATTATTTTTTTATCAAGTCACACAGAACCAGAGATCATTCAAAAAACAGAAAAGATAACCTCATATGGTTATATAGTAAAAAATTCAGGGGAAACTGTGTTGATTGCCTCGATCAATATGGCATTTCGATTAAAGAAGTCAAATGAACAGATTCGTTTAACATTTGAAAACTCTAAAGAGGCAATTATTCTTGCAGATGATGATGGAAAGTTCATAAAAATTAATCAAGCTGCTATGGAGCTTTTGGAATTAAATCCTGATACTTATCAAAATTTTAAAGTTAGTGATTTGAAAATTTTGGGGGATGTGAAGCCTGAAATTAGATATCAGAAATATATTCAGAAAGGGCAAGAAAATGGAATAATCGAAATACAACTTTCCAATGGGGAGAAACGGATTGCTGAATACAATGCATTTCAAATTGCCCCAAATCTTCATCAAAGCATACTTCGGGACAAAACTATTGAAATCCAATCATCTCTAGAGTTGGAGAAGGCACTGGAAGAAAAAACAATTCTTATGAAAGAGCTCCAACATAGAGTTCGTAATAGTTTTACAATGATTTCAAGCCTTATCAATTTAGAAAAGGAAAACAAGCACAACGAAGAAACCATTCAAGTATTGAGTGATCTGGATGGTAGAATCAATTCACTTACAAAACTTTATGAATTACTGCTGAAGTCGGAGAATAACACAATTGTTTCATTAAACGAATATATTACTTATATAACAGAATCTATCAATAATTCATTCTCTAAGAAGATGGATCGAATTAAGATAGTTTTGGATTTGGATAATTGTCAGGTAAATTCAAGAGAGGCAACTTCATGGGGATTGATAACCAATGAACTTATAACCAATGCAATGAAATATGCCTTTCCGATAAATCAAAATGGAATAATATATGTCAGTCTTAAGGAAAGGGAAAACTTAATTGAATTGGAAGTATCGGATACCGGGCGAGGACCAGATAAGGATTTTTCACTCAGTGAAAATACATTTATTGGTTTAGGTCTCACCCTTGTAAATTTACTATCCAAACAGCTCCATGGAAAAATCGAGTATTCTAGAACTGATAGAACCAATTTTAAAGTTATCTGTTCGAGATTTTCGAAATAATTAATTATTCAGAGCTCGAAGGGACTGAAACACGGGAAATTATTTCGACAGTTCTATATAATTTCTAGTCCCCTACAGAAGCATTCGCCATGTCAGGCTGAAGCCCCGATCTAATTCCGGATCCCAATCCTGTGGGAAGCCACTTGCCCTTTTCTCTGGACATATAGATATCTCTTTTCTTACGAATGGCATCCATTCTACGACCTTCATCCAATACTTTGACAGGTGGTTTCTTCAGATCCCAGACAAGACCAAACCAGCTCATGGCTTTAAGTATGTAGTAAGAAAAATCCACTTCGTACCAATAGAAACCTTGATTCACGGAATGAGCATAGTGGTGGTGGTTGTTATGCCAACCTTCACCCATTGTAATTAAGGCAAGAATGAAATTGTTTTTACTTTCATCTTTGGTTTCATACCTTCTCTTCCCAATTACATGTGCCAAAGAGTTGATAGTCCAAGTTCCATGTCCCAAGAAAAAAGTAGCTACTGCATAGCCATAGACCAACCATTCCCATCCACCAATTGCATACAAACCAATCGCATAACTTAGAGGTGCGATCCAATGGTATTTGTCCAAGAAAACCAATTCAGGATACTTGAAGTAATCCTTGATCATTTTGGATTCATAATCATTGTAATCACTATTTAGAAACCATAGCATATGAGAATACCAGAATCCCTTTTGTTTTGGTGAGTGGATATCCTTCTCAGTGTCGGAGTATCTGTGGTGGTTTCTATGATGTGCCGCCCACCAGAGTGGACCTTTTTGCATTGCTGTTGCACCCAAGAATGCAAGAATAAACTGAAAAACTCTGGAAGTTTTATAGGAATTATGAGAAAAATACCTGTGATATACGGCAGTTACACCGAACATTCTCAAGTAATAGGAAGCTACTGCTACACCAACCAATTCCCATCTAAAGGGAACGGTAAATACAAAAAGTATAGTTGCCGATACGGCAAAAAATAAAAATAAAAATAACTTGGGAACCTTCTGCTTAACTAGTGGTTCGACAGTTGTGATTTCATCGGAAATTGTAGAATTCATTGTAAACCTCACTAGTTAAGAGCGAATTTTTCGGAAAAGGTTGCAAAAAATATTCTCTTGAAAGCAGAGATTGAAAAAAAATCATAGTGATAGGAACTATTTTTAACAAATAAATTATGTCACAAACTATTGTTCAAAAATTCGGTGGGACTTCTGTTGGAGATACTACCAAAATCAAAAACGTAGCGAATCGAATCAAGACTTACCACGACGATGGCAAGAATGTTGCTGTTGTTGTATCTGCTATGGGCAAAACTACGGATGAACTCGTAGATTTAGCTGATCAGATTACTCAAAATCCTCCCAAGCGTGAGATGGATATGTTGCTTTCGACGGGAGAACAGGTTTCGATTTCGCTTCTTGCCATGGCATTGAATGAAGTAGGAGTTCCTGCTATTTCTTTTACCGGATTTCAGATTAAAGTCAAGACGGATGGAAATCATTCTAACGCAAAAATTGAATCCATCGAAAGAAGAAGAATTGATGAAGCATTTGCGGAAGGTAAGGTTGTAATCATCGCCGGATTTCAAGGAATTGATACGAATGAAAACATAACAACCTTGGGAAGAGGTGGATCTGATACGACCGCAGTTGCAGTTGCAGCGGCTTTGGGTGCGGATGAGTGCGAGATTTATACAGACGTTAATGGAGTTTATACGACAGATCCAAGAAAAGTTCCCGAAGCTAAGATGCATAAACAGATTACCTACGAGGAAATGTTGGAGCTTGCCAGTCTAGGTGCGGGTGTTCTGCACTCTCGTTCCGTCGAAATGGCTATGAATTTCGGAGTGACCATTCATGTGAGAAGCAGTTTTCACAGTGAGCCGGGGACTTTAGTTGTAAGTGAGGAAAAAATTATGGAAAATATGCGAGTCAGTGGTGTAACAGTAAAAAGTGATCAAGCTAGAGTAACTATTCCGGATGTAAAGGATCAGCCCGGTATAGCTGCAGAGTTGTTTCACGCATTATCGGAAAAAGATATCATAGTCGATGTAATCGTTCAATCCTCACCTCATGACGGAGTGAATACAATATCCTTTACCATAGCGAAGAAGGATGTTAACTCCGCTAAGCCTATTTTAGAAAGCATAAAAGATAAGTTATCAGGTAGAGACATAGAAATTGATGAGGACATAGCTATTCTTTCAGCAGTGGGTGTTGGCATGAAATCCCATGTGGGAGTTGCTTCGCAAATGTTCCAGGCACTCGCCAAAGTAGGAATCAATATCCTAATGATCTCAACTTCCGAAATCAAAATCTCTTGTGTTATTCCTCAAACTAGGGCAAATGAAGGGCTAAAGGCAGTTCATGATATCTTTGAATTGGAAAAAGTAGGCTCGTAAAAAAGACCTCTTTTTCTTGACAGAAATCCAGAGCTGAGAATGATTTGAAGATGATGATCTCGCCTAAGAAAAAAAATAACCGGAGATCGAAGTTTTTCCTTTTTCTCTCAGCCATTTTAATCCCTATATTCTTTTTTCCTGCTGATACAGATGCAGGAAAGCGAGAATCTCTCAATAGCATTGTTGCCATAGTTGGTGGAATTTCCATTTCCCAGATTGATTATGAGAATGGTGCAGAACGCTATAAAGTAATATCAAAATTTGCCCCGCCTTCCCGGAAGAGACAATCTTTTCGCAGTCAGGTAATCGACTTTTTAATTGATCGTGCTATTGTTGATATCGTATCTGAGGAAGAATCTATTCAAGTAAATGAAAAGCGCATCGAAGCTGAAATTGAAAAGCGAATGGAACAAACCGGATCTAAGGATTTGGAAGAATTTAAACGCAATGTTCCCAAGCAAACAGGAATGAGTTTTGCAGATTGGCTCGCTGATCTTCCTTATCAGATTAAAAAAGCACAGCTCATGCAGATTCGAGTGAGTACTCCACTTCCATCCGAACAAGAAATTAGATCCTGGTATGCCAAGAATAAAAACAAAGTTGGATTCGAACTTAGATTTCGCGAAATAGCTGTAGCACCGAAAAATGCTTCTATTGATGAAGAATCAAGAGTCTACAAAGAGATAGCAGATATTAGATCGCAAGTATTGAAAGATCCTAGTTTGTTTAGATTGATAGCTAGTGGTCCCAGAAACGAGTCTCGATTTAGGTCTAGCGGTGGCTTGGTAAATTGGCAGCCTGCTTTTGAGTTATATAAGCAATCTCCAACACTTGCCAACATTGCAACCCAGACCAAAGTTAATAAAATTTCGGAAATATACCGAGACGAATCCAAGAGATATTGTATTTTATACATGGAAGGGATGAGAGCCACACCACTGGAAAGCGTTAGAAAAGGGATACAAAATGTTCTCTACCGTGATAAGGAACAGCAAGCATTTGAAGATTGGCTTGCGGGAATGCGTGAAGAAGTTCAGATTACGACATTTGACCCAATCTACAACAAAGAGCATAATATAAAAGTAAAGCAAGAAGTCTATGGAATCAACTGATGCCGGAGCTAGACTACAAACCTCATTGTATCGCACTATTTCTAAATGAATCAACTTCAAATTTTTATACAGAACTATCCCCTGTTGATAAAAAAAATATTCTTGATAAATTCTTAAGCACCAATCTAGCTCTATTTCCTAATTTAATCCTTGTTACTAATTGGAAAGATTTATCAAGCGACAATTTTGGTTTGGATATTCCTGTTCATTGTATTACTGCTTTCGAAGAAAATGAATTCTTTTCTAAGTTACTGAATTTCTTACCTCCTTCTCAAATGGATAATGATGATTGGGATGAAGTATGTTTTTTGTATTATGAAGGTTTGGCGCCACTTCTTGATTTGGAAATTCTAAAGAATATTTGGAAGAGGCATAAAAAGTATCTAAGCCAGTATTCTTATAGTGAAAATCTTCCGCCAGGTTTAGTGCCTAAAGTTCTCACTAGGGAATTCTTAAATAGTCTGCCCCGGGAATGGAAGGGAAGCAGTCACGATTATTTTCTGAAAAATATAAATCAATATGATGTTGAAATCTATTATCATCCTCCCGACTTGAGGCAATATCGATTCTCACTTTATCCAAATGATGCTAGATCCTATCATCTTGTATCAAGCATCTTTAAAAAGTACCCCAACTCGAATGAATGGAAATATGAAAATCTGCTTCCATCCATTCTGGAACATCCTGAATGGATGAGACCCAAGCCCTCATGGATAGAGTTGGAAATTTACCGAGGTTGTGAACTTACCTGTTCATTCTGTCCAAGACAATATATTGACTTAAAGGATAATAAATATAAAGACAATACATTTATGAGTCCTGCTATTATAGATTCCATTGTAGATGGGCTAAGCCAGATGCCGGGTGCAGTTACAGTCTGTCTAGGGGGAATGGGGGAACCACTGCTCCACCCGGATTTAAAATCGGTTCTTCAGTCAATTCTCAGGGTACCTTTCCTCTTTGAAATTATTATAGAATCAGCTCTCTATCCGGATTCGCAAAAGTGGAAATCTATTTTAGAAAGCCTAACAGCTGAAGAAAAATCCAAAGTTCACTTTATTGTGAATATTTCCACCAATGATCCTAATCGTTATAAGAAAATATATGGAAATTCGGAGTTGTCAATAGTTAAGGAAAATCTCAATACTCTATTGGAGATTCTTCCAAAGGAAAACATATCAGTTCAGATTATCAAAATGAAAGAAGTAGAAGAAGAAGTGGACTCCTATTTTGATTATTACGAGAAACAAGGAATTAACATTGTATTTCAAAAATACAATCGATATGCCGAGCTCATGCCTGAGAAAAGAGTCAGTGATTTAACACCACTAAATCGTGAGTTTTGTTGGCATTTAGGTAGAGATCTTTATGTAAATGTTAATGGTGATGTATCTATCTGTAGACAACTTCCTGAACCTAAGGAAATCGAGATATTAGGCAATCTCCATCAATCCAGTTTAATCGATATCTGGGCAAAAGGTCTTCCTCATTTTCAAAATTCTCTGAATGGAAAGCATGAACTCATTCCGGCTCCTTGTTTAAATTGTGACGAATGGTATACTTTTAACGCATAAATGAAGTTATATGCATTTGTACAGGCAAGATTGAGTTCAACTCGTATGCCAAGGAAAGTTTTATCTAAATTGCCTTGGAGCAATTCTGAATCCAAAACTCTATTGGAGCATATTCATTCCAGATTGTGTCATGTCCTAAATCAAGATCAGATTGTTTTTTTAATTCCGGAGGATCCATCCGAATCAGAACTTTCCAAATACATCTCCACTAAAGGTTGGAATTTTTTTCAAGGTTCATTGGAGGATGTAAGGGATCGATACTACCAAGCAGCCATCCATTACCAAGCTGATGTGATTCTACGACTTACCGGAGACAATCCTTTTGTTGATATACCTGCCATTGAATCCATCTTGGAAGCCTGGAATTATTCTTATTTAAAAAATCTAGCTATGGATCTATGTTATGCAAGTCCTCTGCCTTTGGGAATGGGGATAGAATCTTTTTCCTTTCGTGCATTGGAATCCGGTCAACTCTCTAAAAATTACCAAGAAGTAAGACATAAAGAACATGTAAGTCTTCATATTAAAGAAAATCCCGATCAATTTAATATTATTAAAATTCCAACCGGTATCGATAGCTCTCATTTATCGGATATTCGCATGACAATTGATGAACCTATGGATTACAATACCCTTCAGACAATTTGTAAGTTGTTCATTAAGAGTCCCTTTGCGAAAGATTTTAATAATATTTCTATGGATGATCTAACGGGAGAATATGTGATTGGAATGCATAGAAATAGTTCCGAGATATTTACTAAAAATAAAATTGTCGAACAAGTTCGCTTTCCCTTGCCTCCGTTCCAATCTAAAATTCCAAAGCATATTACTATTCTTGCAGGAGATCCTCAATCATTTGGGACGGGTCATTGGGAGAGATGCAAAATCCTATCAGCACATCTTTCAGTGGAAGGATATAGTAATGCTCTCGAAAAATGGAATCTTACAACTAGGGCAAAAGATAAAAATAAAAAAAATTCTGATTCCATTGTGAATCAATCAACCGATCTGATTATCTTTGATGCTCGGGACAATCGAATAGATAGTGAGATTCCTGTTTTATATATTGACAATAATTTATTTATTAATTCTAAAACAACCCCTTCCATCGAAATACTTCCGAATTCTAAAAGTAACAGTTGGTTTCGGCAGAGAGAAATCCTTTCATCTTCACGCCTAATCCAAAATTTTGTTAATTCCACCACGACAACCAATCATTTTGGAAAAGGATCCGAACAAGATGCAACAAGAATTCTTGTATACACCGGTGAATTGACAACAAAACAGATTCAAATTCTTGATATTGCTATAGATCTGAATTATAAAAATATAATAGTTATAAAAGTAGGAAAACATTCATCTAAATGGGGAATTCATCATGAACGATTGCCTAAAAAAATCTGGTATGAAATGATGAAAGAAGCAGATTGTGTTGTATCATACTTTGGTCAGACTATTCTAGAAGCCTCCTTACTTGGTAAGAAAGTAGCTACTTTTTCCATTTCTGATGTTCATGAAACTTTAAGCATTCTTTTAGAAGAAAAACTAAAAATCCCTTATTGGAATAATCCAATTGATGGAATCCGATGGATTGGCAGTCTTAAGGAATTTAAAATCCCATCCAAAAAAATTAAGGGGAATGCAACTCAGATAATTCTTAAGGAAATTCAATCCATCCTCCAAAATGGGAAAAAACAATCAAATAATTTATTCAACTTAATATCGAGAATTAAAACTTTCTTTTATTATTCAATTTTAATGGTTACCCTTTTCTATTCGACATTAATCCAAGGAATTGAAGTAGAAGGCAATAATTATGTAAAATTAACAGAACTCTCTCCTGAAACCAGAGTGTCCGTTCTGTCCCTCGGAAGAGATGTAATGAATTTCATTCGATGGAGAAATTTAAAAATTGCTAAAATAAAATTGGCTCAAATTAAAAAAATTCACAACAAGAATGAAGAATATTTTTATCTTATATCTGCAATTTCATTTAGTGAAAGGAGATTTGAAGAATCGATAAAAGATCTTCTTATGGCACTGGAAATTCATCCCGGTCACGACCCCGCTTTGTTTCTAATGGGAGTAAATTATGCTCAGCTTAGAAATTGGGAAAAGTCAGCTGAATATTTTGTTCAATCTGTAAGATATGCTCCATTTAGTCCATATTACCAGTTAAATTGTGCCTATTCTTATTTTATTTTGGGGGATATTGATAATACAAGAAAGCATTTAGAGATTTCCTTAGAACAAAAACCTAATTTTGAGAATGCAATCATCCTATCTCAACATATTGGAGATACGCACTGGACCGAAGCTTTTGAAAAAATACGCTTTATAAGCGGTGATACAAAAATATTTCTAGATAAGGGATTTCCGAATCAGGAAGCTAAAGAGGATTATGTTCTCAAAAGAATTTACTCATTTTATCCATTTCTTAGATAAATTCTCCCAATTATCAACCAATTTAAATTCTTTCTCTTCCAAAAGAGATTTTTTTTTAGTTTAAAGGGAAAATTTAGAGTTTCCTTTTTTTAAATCTTGTATTAAAATAGCATACATGAAAAAGAAAGATTCTCATCTAGATCGAAAGATTTTAAGCTCTTGTTTAATTCTTGCATGCTTTATATTTATATCCAATTGCGACACTCGTAAATCCCCGGATCAAGACCTGACTGCCAATTTACTTTGTTATAGTTTCGCCCAATGTGAAGGCACATCTCCCGGAACCAAATTTATTATGCTAGGTGATAGTTGGACAGATTTACTTTTTGGAACTCCGGCGATTCAAACTCTTCGATATCATTTAGAAAATGAATATGGATATAAAATAACGGGTGCCACTCTAGGCGGTCAACGAATGGATACCGTTCTTAGTACAGGTCTACACATCCAAGCTATCGATCAAGCAGGGGCAGATGCGAGATATGTCTTGCTGAGTCTTGGAGGGAATGATTTACAAGGCAGACCGTCTGAATTTGTAGCCGATCCTATAGCAGAGAGAGAAAGACGTTTTGCAAAAATAGAAAGTAATCTCCGAGATATAATAATTTCCGGCAATGCTCATAAAATGAATAAATACGGTGGGTCACCATTAACCTGGATTATACATGGATATGATTATCCTAACCCTCTCAATGAAAATTCATTGTCAGATACTTCTTGTAGATCTACACTTTTGAGAGCAGGATTCCAAGATGAGGATATCCAAGATTTTACATCCGGTAATCTTGATCGATTTAATGAACATTTACGCTCCATTACTACGAGATTGAGTGACCTTAGGTATATAGATCTTCGATCAACATTGGGTGGACCTCCTTATTCCGATGCCGGGCAAATGTTTGATTGCATTCACCCAACCTCCATTGGTTTTCGATTGCTCACAGATAGATATGTTCGCAATCTCAAGTTCTGGACCGGAGAGGACAAATAGATGAATCTTAATATTCGAATTACTAAAAATAAAAGATTGAAAAATATAAATCATATGAAATTAACTCTAGGAATTATCACATTCTTCACATTTGCCATAGCCAATATTCATGCTCAAGATAATAGTTCAGGATTTCGACATCCTCTACAGATTCAAGCTACAGGCTTGTATTCGAAGATTCAAGTTCAAGGAAACGCCGGAGATAGAAGAGATAAAGATGACTATATCCGAAATCAAAATGCACATGTTGAGGGAGAATGGAAGGCATTCGAAAATGTTAGTTTTAGCTTAAATACAGGATATACCAATTTTCAGCGCACGGATTCCGGCTCATTCAAGGGAAGGGATCGAATAGGATTTGGAGTTAAATCGGCATGGGAATTCGATAATTGGTTATTAGGTGGCGGTGTTCTGGGATTTTCTTCCAATTCCCAACAACCCAAGACGGAAACCAACAATCCGGACTTTTTCGTTGTGCGACCCTATTTAGGATTGGGTTATAAAATCGGAGACTTTCAAGTGCAAGGGGAACTACATTTTCAGACAGAAACCAACGACGCCTTTCGTGAAAGGTTCAATGAGGAATTTAGAAGACATTACCAAGCAGGTGTTTCATTTTCCTATGGAATATTGGAAAGTCTGAATTTATTTCTGGAGATGGAAACCAGGGTGCCATATAATTTGGATATAGATACCGACACACGATATGCATCTGTTTATCCGGGAGTTTCATTTGAAACTCAGGATTATGGAACTTTCGCGGTGTCGGCAGGATTTCCGATTATCAATGATCGAGTGTATGACCGGTCTGTGAGATTGCACTATTTCTACTTTTGGTAGGGGAAAAAATTCTGAATGTACCCAATCAATATTGATTTTTGGTTTATTCAAGTTCGTGGCTATGAAGGTCATTGGGCACTTGGTATTCTGCTTATGGGTTTTTTTTATCAAAAGTATAAATCCCTTAAAGCAGGATATGATAAAGAATGGTTTATCAATGCATATGCATTTGCAATATTTGTAGGGATAATATTTGCCAGAGCATTTCACTTTTTTTTCTGGGAAACCGATGAATTTCTAAATAATCCATTAATACTATTTCGACCGAGTGGAGGATTTGCAATTTTAGGTGGAACCATAGGAACCGGATTAGGTGGTTGGATTTATTGCCTCATCACCAAGAAGAATTTTCTTCATTGGTGTGATTCTTTGATGACTCCGCTTACTTTAGGCTTATGCTTAAGTAGATTATCTTGTTTTTTAAATGGAGATGCTTATGGTAGTCCAACGGATTCTATTTTTGGAGTAGTATTTTCCGAAAATAGTGATGATTGGATGTATCACTGGAATTCTTTGCATAATCTTTATGCTTACTCGGAAAAACCTTTAAATGTAATCTCCAATCTATTTCTGGGACAAGTGAATTTATCCAGTATCCCTCTGCCGAATGTATTAGAGCCATTGAAATCAGAAGGCATTGAAAATCTGGCTCAATTATCCAAATTCTATCCTCCCGTAGCCACAGGAGACTATATTTCTATTTTAAAAGAAAAGGGCTTGTTTCCCTTTCCTGTGATATACCCACCTGTTCATCCCACCCAACTGTACGAATTGTTTATTTTAGGAATTGGATTTCTGATTCTTTTTAAATTGGAAGATGTTGCATGGGCTCAAAGAAAATTGTTCTTTGTGTTTTGGATAATTTATGGATTCAATCGATACTTCATTGAAATGTTTAGAGGAGATCGAAATGTTTTTATTGGTAATTTGACATATGCACAGGTAATATCAGTATTTTTATGCATCGGAGGAGTGGTAGGTATTTTGTTTTTTACATGGAAATGGAAAAAATATGGAATGCCCATCGTTAATCCCAAAAGTTGAAAATCGATTAAAAATTAACATCATTAGGCTCTGGAATAGGTGAAGGAAAACGGATTCTACATTGGTCTAAGTCGCTATTAACAATCTTACCGGATCTGAATTCATGGCAATGTTCTTCGTTTATAGTATCGTCGTGGTTGTATTGCCAACCGTCCAATTCCCATTCCCATTTCTCATTGAGTTTCCATTCTCTTTTTGATCTTAATGACCCTGTGAATCTGCTAAAGAAATATTCGAATTTGCGTCCTTTCTCAATATCTTCGAATCCAATAAAAACTCTTGTTGATTCCCATTTTCCATGCATTATACTCCATTCCCAACTTCTTTTTACCAGTAAATTTTCATTGGGAATGTAATACTGAATTGTAGTGGGAAAGTTGGAATACCAATATATCTTAAACTCTTTACCGGGGAAATCTTTCTTTTGAAAATTGATCTCTATCAATTCTTTTCGAAAATTCCATAAACAATTGAATTTCAAATATCTTTTATTGTTATAAGTATAGGTAAATATCGGGAAATCAGGTTCTCCTTCTTTTTTTGATTTTTCTATGTTACAAATATTAGTCGAAAGATACCTCAATTCATATAATTGTGTCGAATCAAGGTCAACCCAATCTTTAGATGATATAGAAAAATTTAAAAGCTCTGTGTGCAATGCATTACGATAGACTATGGATTTTTCTTTAATGGGTTTTACTGTCATACAATTTGTCCAAAATATTGTTAGAATGATTAAAAGAAATTTATCGTAATATCTGTACATTTTTTTACCTTTTATTTAAAATCCCTTGACAACTTCTAGAATGCAAGCATAATTGGGATTAATACAAATAAGGAGATTTACTTTATGAAAAAGTATATTGTTCTATCTATAATATTCGCAGTGGCACTTGCAATCGCATGTTCCGGCGGATACAATGCCCCTAACGGTTCTATCATGCAGAACACTACCCTCAACAAAGACGTTTCTACAGCTTCAGCTGTTGGATCAAAATCCGGAGAAGCTTGCACTATCGGATACCTTGGTCTTGTTTCTTCCGGTGATGCGTCTGTTAAGGCAGCAGCAGCAGCTGGTGGAATCAATAAAGTGAATGCTGTTGATTACAAAAATGAAAATCTTTTGGGATCAGTAATGGCTAAAACCTGTACAATCGCTCGCGGAGAGTAATTTCTAAAAGTTATGCATGGCTCTTTACTGAGCCATGTTTTTTTATGGGAAGTTTTATCTTTTTTCTATGTCCAAAAAATTATTTCAAATACTATTCTGTGTTCTTTTTGGAACCATTCCATTTACTACGATTCATTCCCATGAGAATGACAATTGGCAAAAAGTAGCCGAAAATAAATTTATCCAAATTCTTGAATCCTCAACGAAAAAGGATCTGGAAACTATCCGAATTCAACTGTGGACTGTATCTCCGGGTCAGACCGTTACTACAGCTTTTGGACACACAGCACTCAGAATCATTGCCGGAAAAGAATATGAAGATGACTTCTATTTGGATTTTGGTGTTTACGACCCTTCTCTTGGATTTCTTTGGAGATTTCTAAAAGGGGAAGCTATTTTCTATGTAAATATTATTCCAACGAGTTCTGCCTATCAAACATGGGATGCAAGTGGTCGCGGTGTAACTGCTACCGAATTAAAGCTATCTATCGATCAGAAGAATAAACTTTTAAAAACAATATTTCATTATTTTAATACTTACAAAGATGGCTATTTTTATGAAAATTTTACTCAGAACTGTGTTACCTTCATTCGGGATATTCTATCTGAGGGATTAGAGAAAGAATTAAAATTAACTAAGATTGATTCCGATAAAAATACTTGGAGAGCGAGAGTGCTTCCGTATTCCAATACCATTTTTTGGTTAAATATTAAAGAAACACTCTTATTTGATCACGACACAGATAAAGTCAGAAATCCCAATGAGCTAATTTTTCTTCCGGATGATCTATTGAGAGCAATTGAGGAATCAGAAACAAAAATAGAAAATATAACAATCATTCCGGATCGTTGGCCTCCCAGAGAAGGTCATAGTAGTTCAATTTGGATGGTTTTGTATCTTATTATGATAGGATTTTCATTACCGATTCCATTCGCCAGAATGTTTGAAAGAGTTTCTGAAGTTATCTATGGATTAGTTTCGGTGATTGGTGGTTTTGTTGCTACTATTGTATTTTTTCTCACTAGTTTTTCTTTTATGGATCAAACCTTAGCTTGGCTGGTTTATTCTCCCCTGGATTTCTATTTTTTAAGAGCATATGATTCATGGAAGAATAAAAAATTAATACAATCAATTATGATAATTCGGTTTTCTATTTTATTATTGGCACTGATATTCAATGTTTTTGTTTATGATCAGGTATTAGGGAATATTTTATTTTTATCATTCGCCGTTCATATTTGTTATGTATGGAAAAGGAAGCAGGATTTTAAATTACTATTAAACATAGGTAGTAAATGAATAGGATTAGTAAACTATATGGAACCGTATTTATTGTAATATCATTTGCAACAAATTGTCATTTAGACAGAAAATTAGAGAAATCGGATGAAGGTACAGTCCAAGTCCGATGCGATATAAATGAATATCGAATAGATAATTTATGTGAAGATGAGAAAGTTTATTTGGATTGGGCTGCCTCTTTAAAGAAATACCCAAAATTATCAGACTTAAATAAAGATGTTCTCCATAAATTGACTCAAGAAACTCTGGATGTAGACAAGACATCGGCTCTATTCTACCATAGAGCAATCAATGATCCCAGAAATAAAAAATTTCTGGATTATCTTGATAAAAAAGAAAAACAATTACAAAAGAAATTACCGGATTTTTCTTCCAAGAAAGTACTCTTGGCAATGGTGCCCGGTATGTTTTATAAGGATAATCCCGAAGTCGGTGCCGATGGTAAAATTCTTAGAGATATTGCTTTAGAACTTGGTCTTATGGAAGAATTGGTTCCGGTGGAACAGACAGGTACATTGGAAGAAAATTCTCAGATTATATGTGATTATGTTAAAAATAAAACAGATGTAAATGGAATAATATTTGCCTCCGTGAGTAAGGGAAGTAGTGATCTAAAAATTGCATTTAAGAAATGTGGGCATGAGAAATACTTTAAAAAAGTAAGGGGTTGGTATAATATTGGAGGAATCAATAAGGGAAGTCACCTTATTGAAGAAATCGATGGGAATTGGAATTATCGCTGGGAAACCAAATTTTACTTTTGGTGGAGAAACTACAATTACAAGGGTTTCTTGGATCTAAAAGCTTATCCGGGTGGACCTTTGGATTTTGATTTGAATTTATCCAAAGATATTTTGCAGATAAATATTATAGCCGTTCCTCAGTTTCGACAAGTAACCAAAAGAGCTTATCCTTTCTATGAGTATTTGATTCGCTTTGGACCCAATGATGGAATGACACTATTGGCAGATAGTTACATCGAAGAAGCAATAACCTATCCCTCATGGAGAAACGATCATTACTTTCAGTGGCCAATGGTTCATCAAAGAATGCAAGCATTTCTGGTCTATATAATGGAGAATCAATTTCCTTAATCATATGAGTAAATTCACAAGAAAAGATTTT
>JAFIGA010000055.1 GCA_020831715.1 Leptospira sp.
ATATTTGTCTGAAACAGAAGATATCCACCGATTATGAAGTCGAAAGCATGCAATAGATAAAGAGAAATCTTAATTCCTTTCCCTGAAATTCTCGAAAATTTGACCAGAAAACTTAGTAGCAAATGGAACAATATAATCCATGAAATATATTCTAACTTTACAATATTAACACCACTCTCGATTACCGAATAGACCACTTTACTCTGCGTTAAAGTATTCAAAGACATAAATATACTTGCTAGTGCAAAATAAATAGTAGCCTGTTCGTCTTTTCTGAAAATAAATTGCCAAAATAGATAAAAAATACCCAAAAGTAAAGTTAGAGTTATAACAAATACTTTCTTAAAGTCGTCCCAATACTCTGCTCGATCGGCATACTCCCTACTAGACAGATAGTATTTTCCCATAGAAAGCCCCGGTTTAATTGGATGCTTTGCATATACCCTCACAGCAATCACATTAGGATTTTTATAATCCAAAAGATCTGAAGGTACATCATAAAAACGATGCTTATCATAATACAAAAAGTCATCTTCCAGCTCACCATTAGGAGGTGTATCCTTTTGCAAACCGGTGGATCCGATATATTCTCCATTCCAATATACTGCATCTGCCTGCCCGATCCATCCTAACCTAAGCACCAAATTTCGATTTCCAAAAATCTTCTTCACGTCATCCTTGGATAGATCGACTTCAGTTCTGTACCAAATGTATCCACTGTAATTTTCTTTAAATTCTGCAAATTTACCAATCAATTGATTTCCTTGGGAATCGACTTGGTTCATCAAACTTGCAGGAACCTTTACATTATCCACCCAGCCATTGGCATCCGATGGAATATAGCCTCTACTAGCATAAAGAAAGCTTTGTGTTCCTTCCAATTGATCGGAACTGACAATCGGGGAATCCCCTAGCTTTAGCATCCATGGATGGACACCCTTTCTGAGAACTTTTTTAGAGCGTAAATCTAAGGTCTTAGGGATGATTGCTTCCTGAGCGGCAAGGGAAATGTGGGCAAAAAGCAGAAGAAAAATCAATTTTTTCATAAATCTCAATATATCTATACCAAAAAATATGTCGAATCTAAAAAAGATGAAATTTTATAGTTTTTTACCAGTCATCATACTTTTCGTACTTTCATTATTTTCTTTCTCCAATGATGTAATGAGTGGTGGTATAAGTAAGTCACAAAAGCAGGAGCTGATTCGTTTCGCAAGAGATATGGGCTCTAAAAATATCAAATACGCTGAAAAATGGCATCCACCTGATCAATCCTCCGCATGGGTCATGGATTGCTCCAACACAGCCCGCTATATTTACCAAAGATTTTTCCATTTCAACCTGCCGCGAACATCTCTTGATCAATACGAATTAGCTGTCAAAAATGGAAATTTCCACAGTGCCGTAGAAACTGAATCAGGGATCGACTCTTCAAAATTAGCGAATGAACTCAGAACAGGGGACATTTTGTTCTGGGAAAATACATATAATGTAAATAGAAATCCACCTATCTCGCATGTAATGGTATATTTGGGGAAAAACAAATCTAACAGAATGAAAATGTTTGGAGCAGGTTCAAAAGGAACGGGAGAACAGACAACTGATGGCGGTTTAGATGTCTATGTTTTTGACCCCAACCGAAAAATGGGCTGTGTTCGGGATAGCTCCGGAAACTGCTTAATTGACAGTAAATTCTTGGGGTATGCTCGATTTTTGAATTGACTTTCGCAAGTTGTACGTTTTTCTGGTATGAGAATTGCATATTTATTAAGCAGTCTAGTAAATTAAGGGAATAATAAACATGCTGTTGCTCTTTAATTAAGCACAAAGATCTTAATATGGGCAGATTGATTAAAAATTAACAGCACCTATTCTATATGATAGGGTAGGAACAATAAATTATTTTCTAATTTTCTCTCCTTGGTAACAAGGTAAATATATCATCTTAAATAAGGCTACAAATATGGAAAGAAAACAACCTTTACCCGAATTGCCCTCTCTTGGGCCCCAAGCTCAGGGTCTATATGATCCTGCTCTAGATAAGGATGCTTGCGGAGTCGGCTTTATTGCAAATATCAAAGGAAAAAAGTCTAGAGATATAATCGATAAAGGAATCCGATTGATGTGCAATCTCGAACATCGAGGCGCCGAAGGTGCGGATCCTAAAACGGGTGATGGTGCAGGTATCATGATCCAGATTCCAGATAAATTTTTCAGAAAATCAGTATCTTTCCAGCTTCCTCCTGAAGGAGAATACGGAGTGGGGGTACTTTTTCTTCCTCAGGATAAAACCGTTCGAGAAGCAATCGAAAATATCATTGAAAAGGTTATCATGGATGAGGGGGAAATCTTCCTTGGTTTTCGAGATATGCCAGTGAATCATGAATTCACAGGGATTGTAGCCGCTAAAACAATTCCGTTTTTCAAGCAAGTTTTCATAGGTAGAAGTAAGGGAATTAAGGATTCAGACGCATTTGAAAGAAAGTTATTTTTAATTCGCAGAATCATCGACAGAAGAATTCGAGCAGAATACAAACTGGATCGAAGTCAGTATTATGTGCCTAGCTTTTCTTGTAGGACTATTGTATTCAAAGGAATGCTTTTAGGAGCTCAGGTGAAAGGGTTCTACGAAGATCTATCATCACCTGATATGGAATCGGCGATGTGTCTAACTCACACGAGGTTTTCCACAAACACCTTCCCAACTTGGGATCTCGCCCACCCTTACAGAACGATCGCCCACAATGGAGAGATCAATACCCTTCGTGGAAACATGAACTGGATGCAAGCAAGACAGATGGTGATGGAGTCTCCCTTATACGGAGAGGAACTAAAAAGGATGCTTCCTATCGTAATGGAAGGTCAGAGTGATACTGCAACATTTGACACTGTTTTGGAGCTCTTATTTATGGCGGGGAGATCTCTTCCCCATGCAGTAATGATGATGATACCGGAAGCTTGGTCCAAGAATAAAGACATGGATCCTGACCGGCGAGCCTTCTATGAATACCATGCATGCTTGATGGAACCGTGGGATGGACCTGCAGCAATTGCTTTTACAGACGGAAGAATCATTGGGGCAACTCTAGATAGAAATGGTCTGAGACCGGCTCGTTATATTGTAACCAAAAATGATGAAATCATACTTAGCTCTGAAGTCGGAGTTTTAAAGACCTTAGGAGAGGATATTGTTGTCTCCGATAGACTTCGCCCGGGAAGAATGCTTCTCATCGATATGGAAAAAGGGCAGATTCTCGATGATGAGGAGATTAAAAAACAAATCTCTACTCAAAAGCCTTATAGAGAGTGGGTAGAAAAAAATATGATACGACTGAGTGAAGTGGATATGGAAACCAATCCAACTCAGCCGGATCATGAAACCATTTTGGAGAGACAGAGAGCTTTCGGTTATACGAACGAAGATGTATTTACAATCGTTAAGCCAATGGCAGAAAATGGAGAAGAGCCTATTGGTTCCATGGGTGAAGATGCCGCTCTTTCCATTCTCTCAGAAAAGCCATCTCCTTTATTTCGTTACTTTAAACAATCATTTGCCCAAGTTACCAATCCTCCTATAGATCCTATACGAGAAGAATTGGTTATGGAGCTAACTACATACATAGGTCCGGAAGGGAACCTACTGGCGGAGACTCCGGAACATTGCAGAAGATTAGAATTGGATCACCCGATTCTAACCAATGAAAATTTTGAAAAGATTAAAAACATTCAAGAAGGCGGACTCAAATCTTTTTCGATACCTATTCATTTCAATCCGAACAAAAAGCATGAAATGAGAACTTCTTTAGACAAGGTATGTAACCAAGCTGCTGATGCTGTAAGAAATGGACACAACTTGATTATTCTGTCAGATAGGGGCCTCGATAAAGACAAAGCCGCTATTCCAAGCTTACTTGCTGTGTCGGGTCTCCATCACTATCTGATTCGAGCAGGACTTAGAACCAAAACAGGAATTGTCTTGGAAACAGGAGAAC
>JAFIGA010000057.1 GCA_020831715.1 Leptospira sp.
AATGGTCGTTTCAAACATAGAAAGAGGAGATGGGTCAGTGGAAGTATCTGCTCTTCCTGCCTTTCCAAATACGGAACGAATCTCAGGGACTTGCTTGAATTTTTTTCCTTGTTCGGTGAGGAGCCTCTCTGCCTCTGCAACAGAAATACCCGGCATGGTTGTAGGCATATAGAGTAAGGAGCCTTCATAAAATGGAGGCATGAATTCCGATCCTAATTTTAGTCCAACAGGTATTGTTAGAACTACTAGTAAGGATGCCGAGGCGAGAACCTTTTTGGGGTTCTCTAGAGTATAATGACAGATAGGTGAATAAAGTTGAATCAGTCTGGAACTTATGGGATGCTTCGACTCGGGAAGATACTTACCCACAAGCAATGTATTGCCGATACCATTCAGGATTTTGGATTTTCCTTGGAAGGGATCCATCCTGGTAAATAGCATTCTCATAGCGGGGTCTACACTTATAGCAAGAAAAGCCGCAACAAACATTGTTAAATTTTTGGTAAATGCGAGCGGCTTAAACAATCTGCCTTCTTGATCCACCAATGCGAAGATAGGAAAAAATGACACTGATACAATCAATAGGGAAAAGAATACAGAAGGTCCCACCTCGGTAAGAGCTTCTAGTCTAACTTGGGCATAATCTCCCTTTCTTCCATTGGTATTCCATTCTTCCAATTTTTTATAGGCATTCTCCACCTCTACAATGGCACCATCCACCAGTATTCCAATCGATATTGCGATTCCCGATAGAGACATTAGGTTGGATTCTATATCCAAAAGATAGAGAGGAAGAAACATCACCAAAACCGAAATCGGAATTGTAAGAATAGGAACCACTGCAGATGGAAAATGCCAAAGAAAAATTAAAATGATGAGTGAAACAATGATCATTTCTTGGATCAGCTTATTTCTTAAATTCGCAATGGTTCCTTCAATCAATTCGGCTCTATTGTATACAGGAACAATTTCCACTCCGGAAGGTAGGGTCTTTTGTATTGCCGAAATCTTGTCTTCTACCTTTTTGATTACTTGGAGAGCATTTTCTCCTGTTCGCATAATTACGATTCCACCAACCGTGTCACCCTCTCCATTCCAATCGGTTACACCCCTCCTTAAGTCAGGACCTTCCGATATGCGGGAAATATTTTTTAGATAGAGAGGATTTCCTTTTTCATCAACTGAGACTACTATGGATTCAATGTCTTGGATAGAAGTTAGATAACCTCTGACTCGGATCATATATTCCACACCACTTGCTTCGAGAAGTCTGGCTCCTACTTCGTTATTGCTCTCTTTTACTTTTCGAATGACATCGGTAAGGGAGACGTCATAGGCGATCAACTTGGAGGGATCAATTTGAATCTGGTATTGTTTCTTCTGTCCACCTACACTTGCCACTTCCGCTACTCCGGGAATAGAGTTGAGAAGAAATTTCAATTGAAAATCTTGCAAGCTTCTGAGTTCTTCGGAAGAAAGATTTCCTTTCTTGTCCATCAATGCATATTGATAGACCCATCCAACACCGGAGGCATCGGGACCAATTTCTGTTTTTACTTCGCCGGGTAGCGATTCGGATATTTTGGAGAGATACTCCAGAACGCGACTTCTTGCCCAGTAGATATCTGTTCCATCTTCAAAGATTACATAAATAAATGAATATCCAAAATCAGAGAATCCACGGATGGATTTTACTTTAGGAGCACCAAGCAAGGAAGAAATGATGGGATAGGTAACTTGGTCTTCCATAATATCGGGGCTTCTTTCCCATTTGGAATAGACTATTACTTGGGTATCGGATAGATCAGGTAGAGCATCCATTCGAATATTCAACATGGCTTTGTAAGAAAAAACCGCAATCCCCAAGGCAATCCCCAATACCAAGTATTTATGCAATACGCTAAAGCGGATGATCTTTGGAATCATAGATCTCTCCCCAATTGCATTCTGGCTTCCGAATCCAAAAGGAAGTTAGCACCTACAACAACTTCATCATTTACTTCGAGACCGCTCAATATCTGAATGGAATCGTCCGTTTCATTGCCTATTGTGACTTTGGTAGGACGGAATGTATCTTCACCTATTTTTACATAGACTATTACTTGTTTACCTGTGTGCATCACTGCATTTCTAGGAACAACCAATACCTTTCCAATAGGGATATGGATTTTTGTTTCGGTAAACATTCTTGGTTGCAATAGCTTTTCACTGTCTTGTACTTCAATCCACGCTTGGGTAGATCTGTTCTTTTCATCCAGGAGTTGATACCAACCGATGATCCTTCCGGTAAATATTTTGCCGGGGTAGGAAGATGCTGAAATTTTTACTACCTGTCCCTTTTTTAAATGCCTTAGATCTCTTTCGAAAATCTGAGTGAATACATATGCCATATTTCCTGATCTACCTGATAGAAATATTTCGGGATTCTTCCTGGACCAGACTTGAATATCTGAGTCTCCGATTCCCAGGCGCAATAGTTTTCTTCGTGCGGATTGCCTGAAGGATGAATCCATGCTTGAGCCTAATTTGATTGCTTCCACGTATTCAACCATTGCCGTATAAATATCCATATCATAGACAACCTGTCCGGAAGAAACGATATTGGATTCCATTTCCCTGCTCTGAACCGGAGCCGTTTTTACACCTATGGACTTTTGCTGTTCTATGGATACAGTAATGCTTTTTTTGGCACTTGATTCCAATTTATGATCATCATGATTTTCATTTAGATTCTTATGTTTATCATGCTTATGTAATTGATCTTGTTCTTGGTCTTCATGGTTATGATTGTCCTGATTGGGATTAGCGTGGCTATGATTTGCATGGTCATTTTTACTTTCCGAAGTTGGAGTTTTTTTCTTGGGAACCAATTTCATACCGCAGATAGGACAATCACCCGGATCAGCCGATGTGTATTCGGGGTGCATCGGGCAGATGTATATTTCATCGGCTTTGCTCTTGCAATCTACCAGAGAAAATAGGAGCAAGAACAGCAGGAGATAGAAATGGGTTTGGACAATAGAAATGAATATTCTGTTCATAGATTTTTTCTCTTTAAAGTAATGCATCACTCAGCTCCAATAATTCGATGATAGCGATCTGCTTCTTTCGGTGTAGATCATTTTTTTCGGCTAGGGACATATTGTATTCCAGTTTCAATCGGAGTATTGCCGAAGAATCATTGCTTGCCGATGATCCAGCCGATTGAATTCTTGATGATTTCATCAATGTGGGAAGCAATTCATTTTCGTAATATTTAATTCTAGTTTCCAGTCCATTGATGGATGATACCAATCGTCTCATTTCAGAAAGGATCTGCCTTTGGATGGCTTCTCTGGATTGGATGGATTTGTTTTTTTCTGCTTGGTTCTTTCTATTAAAGTCTTTTTTCGCAGACCAAGACCAAGTGGGAACTTTGAGTGTGACTCCAAAGCTGACAAGGTCTCCTGTGAATTCTTCGGTCGCCATCACATTTCCAAAATTGATTGGGTTTTGTGAAACACGAAATAAACGAGAATTCCTCTGCATATAGGCAAGGAATATCTCCGCATCAGGGAGATAGTTTAGATTATCGCGTCTTTCGGATTCTTTTGCCAGCTGTATATTGGTCTCATATAATTTGGAATTAGGATTGTTTGCACTCAACTGACTCGGATTGGATTGCAGTAATTGAATGAAGTCTTGGTATTTGGTATCCAACATTGCATGGAGTGAGGGTAGGGAGGATGTAAATCTTTCCTTTTGGTTTTCGTTGAAAGCACTCAAGAAATATTCCAATGATTCTTCCACTTCTTCCAGTCTGGTATTAATATCAATGAGCTTATCTTGTATTTTGGTATTGTCATTTCTATCTCTTAGTGCGGAGAATGCGTTGTCCCTTCCCGATGTGAAGCCTGCATTGGATATTCGACTGAGTGATGATTGAACCTTTTGCACTTGATTCCAATCGGCTTTTTCTTGGTTCAATATGTTCTTCTCAATAGACAACAGAAAGAAGTTTTTTAGAAATTGATTCTTGGCAAGTATCACTCTTTCCTTTTCACTTCGAAAATTCCAATAGGACAATTTCTTATCGGATTGTAATTTTTCGAGATAGGGAATTTCTTGTGAGATGGAAATTTCTCTTCCTGTCATCCCCGGTGTATCATCTCTATTGCCCATATCGGGTTGCAGTGGGTTCCCTCGTCTAGCAGGATAACTACGATAGGCAAGTCCAATTTTAGTGTCGGGCAGAATGTCTTTGGTTTCTGTATTCCAATACAGTGATTTTACACCTTCATCGAGAGAGCGTATTTCCGGATGATTGGAAAGAAGAACTTTTATATTCTCTTGCCAGTTTTTATGATTCGATTGAATTTCCTCGGTATGTAAAGCCCGGGTGTTTAAATAATAACTAATGATTATTATGAGAAAAATAGGTGATTTCATAAATCATACCTCCTTTTATTTCCTTTCTAACTTAGCGAACGGATTTTGAATTAAGGAAGTAGAGTATTAGATTCGTAGTCTGAGGTTGGTTTCGAGTGCGCTTGGTTGCGAATCGAGTGTAAAATTTTTGGAAAAGATTGCGATATGAATTAGAGAATTGTTTACTTCTCTAGTGATTGCAGAAAGCGAAAAAAATTCGTTCCACACAATCCAGGAAACGGTTTCCATAAATCGATCTGAATTTGGAAAATAATGATTTGCAGTTTCCCATTCCAATTCCAGACAATGTGAACATTCTGAATGATTGGATGAATTTTCTTTTTTGGATGTACTTTTGTGGCAATCGGGTATTTGAGTTTCGGCTTGGTGCGACGAGGTTGGTGTCC
>JAFIGA010000060.1 GCA_020831715.1 Leptospira sp.
TATAATCCCATTCTATGGGGTGTATTTTGTATATAAATCCACAGCTCCAAACAAAGGAAAGTGGTGGGCTGTTTCCATCATTGTGACATTGGTTACATTCAACATTATTTTTGGTGGAACTGATAAAAATTCCGATAAAAACAAAACCGATAAAAATCAAGTCTCAAAACAGGTAGATGAAGAGAAAAAAGAGGAAGAAAAAGAAGTTGTAGTGAAATTAGAAGATAACATTAAATTTTTATCATGCAATTGTTCCATTGGAAAAAAGAAAACCAGAGATGGTGTTTATTCTAGCGGGGTCCAAATTCTAGCACCCAAGTATGAAAAAATTTTAAAATGCAAAGCGGTTATGCTAAATCAAAATGAAAAGAAGATAGATACAGATTTCTCTCTTACTTGGGAATTGAAAACTAAAACAGGTGCCTCCATTGAAACGATAAGTTCCCAAGTAGGGGAATATCTACCTCCCAAGCTTAAAGTTACTTGGGAAAAAGAAGAAGAATTTAGGTTTCAAAAGGAAAAATTGGATGATATCTCCAAAAGATTATCTAAAACAGAATGTTCTTTAGAAAATTTGAAAACGGTAGATTGAGGGGTACTATTATATGAAAATAAATATTTACTATTTAATATTTTTAATATATTTACTCTCATTTTCCTTTTGTAGCACTCCTCAGCAGAGAGCTGAGAAGAATGCTTTCGATGGAGCCTGCCCAAAATACGGATTCTTTTCGGAAAAAGAGATTAATGAATTGTATGGAAAGAGAATTGGTAATACAAAATCAGAATTCTATTTTTTGAATGATGATGAGAATAGAATAGAAAAAAGCTATGTAGCTATCAAAGCCCATGATGGGAGGATTATACATCATCCTGCTACCTCGTTTTACAATGCAAGAAGCATAGCAAATAAGGAAGGCTTTGAAAAATTCAGAAAAGACTTCATAGAAATCTGCGGATCCAAAGCTACTCCTATTGCTAAAACCAAATATGAGCTGGTAGAGGCTATTACCCGTGAAGTGGAAGAATTGAAAGAATCAACCAAGTGGAAAAAAGCTTTAGAGAGTTCAGCAGAATTTGATCTGGGAGAAAAGGGGACAATTTTTAAACTAGCTCACTTTAATGAAAAAGACAATGATTTGTTAAATTTTGTCGGATACTTAACTGATCCAGCACAAGAAAACCAGGATAGAAAAATTTGGACTGCAATAAAAAAGAAAAAGAATGTTTACATTCAAAAAGACAACTCAGCTAAAAATTCTTTTTTCTTTTCTGAAGATTATGATTTGAATAAAAAAATCTATCCAATTTATTTTGAACAAGGGACTACATTTGGTCGAAGTGGCATGATACCAGGTGATGGAATGTATGTTCCCCGATTAAAATCCGATTTAATTCAATTGAAAATTTCACCGGAAATTGCTACAAAAATTGGTAATGGAACAAAATATAACCTTGAAGTCATATTCTCTTCGTCCATAGAAGTTTCTAATTATCACTACTACGCTGTAAATGATAATGGATTAGTAATTATATTGAATGAAGAAAAAGCGGAACAGATTCGTAAAGCCGATCCATTTACATTTAGAAGTCTGTCGAAGGTATCGGGAAAAGGAAAAACGATCAAGCTAAAACCTATCTACTATATATTTTCAATACCTGAGGAAGAAATTGTAATCACGAACCTAAAATGATTCATAATTGCATATCAATTTTCACCTACCGGTCTCCTGACTGAAGACTTCCTGTTTCCACTCAAGTGATTGGTTCCTTTCGAGAATCCTTCTAACAAGGAGGATTCTCTTTTTTTTGGGGAGAATTTCCGCCTCATCTTCGATATAGGATCGGATATCCTTTAAAAATTTTGGTGGCAACTCATCTGCATATTCATCCCAGAGGGGCAGTCTATCTTTGTTTTCTTGTGGTCGAGCAACTGGTTTCTCAGTGGATTCCGGATCATTCACATTTTTAATTGGTTCCCGCTTCTTGGAAGATAGGGAAGTTTTCTCATGGGAATTGTATGATAACTTTTTCTCAATAGGTTGTTCTGATTTGGTATTCAATTCACCGGTGCTAGTAATCGGAGAAATATTTTCAGTCTTGCTCACTTGATTTCTAAAATTTGAATAATAAAAAGATGTTAAAGCAAAAATTGCAAATAAAATTGCGATTGTAGCATAGCCTATATTAGAAATCCATCTTGGATGTTTATTGACTCTTTCCTCTCCAAATCGAATCCATGAATATAGGTAGATAGATGGAGAGAGATTTTCTTTTACCTTGGTGTATGCTTTTTGTGAGGATTGGCTTTTGGTCCATTCTGTCCAAAATATTTTCGATGCTATTTCGGACACAGAGTTGGGAACTGACGTCGCAAAACCAATGACTTCCTTTGCACCACATCTTAAAAATGATTGAGCGAGTCCAAATGCCGAGTAACATCCATTTAAAAATACCAATTCCAATCCCGAAAGATTCATGGATTCTAATTCAGATTTAGAAAGAATGGATCCATCAGGGAGAGTCCATTTCTCGTTTTCTAAATGACTTGCCAGATAAAAAACTTTGGAACCGGGGAGAATTTCTTTGAGCCTTTCCACCCGAGCCAGACCATTTTTAAAAAATTTAGTATCGAGATTTCCCCAATTTAGGTCTTGAAGGAAATTGTATTCTCTCTCGAGTGATTCTTCCAATTTTCCACCAAATTGAGTTTGGAACAAGAAGAAAGCCTTGGTTGTGGCAACCGGCACAAATTGATTGCGTGGAGATAAGAATTCGCGAATGATTTTCCGGGAAGCCCTATGAGTTATTTTATCATCAAATAATAATTCCCAAGGAAGGGAAATCCATTTGGTGTCCGATTGAATAAAGAGATTTTCATTCTTGGATTTCGCTTGGGAAATTTGCCCCCAAGCTACCAGACCTCTCATCCATTCACGTTTACGTTCGAACTCTTCTCTATACTTATCCTCAATCTCTCCCTCTCCGCATCGATAAACCAAGCTTTCCCAAGATCTCCAAAATGATTCACACTCTGAAATAGGTTTATGGTATAGATATTTGGTTCCACCTCGTTCGTTGGAATCTAAATTCCAGAGGAACTCGATAGAATTAAGATTGGCATTTTCTCGGATTGTAAGTAGCATATATCCAAATTATTTTTTAAAAAAAGGGACCAATCTAACAAAAAAAAGAATGACATACATTCATTCCATCATATTTTTAACCCTTGTGTTGTCTTTTCGGTTTTCCATTTTAACATCTTTTATATTTTTATGTACTTTCAATTTTTCAATTTTGATTGGAAGCCCGAAAGAACATAAAAATGGAGAAGAATTTCCTCCGGGATTTGTAAATGCAATTTACATGAAGGACCGAGAAAAATGGGAAGCATTCTTTCAGAATGGTCTCCATCCGAACTCATATGATAAAAATGGATATACGCCAATGACCCATGCATTCATGAATGATAATGCCGAGTTGGTTGAATATTTATTGGATCATGGGGGAGATATTCAAAAAGTTAAATCTATCTATAAAGAAGGATTTAATAATTTATTGATTTCCCAGAAAAAAGAAAAAATATTTCTCTTATTATTGAATCGAAATATATTAGGCATTGACCCTAAGGAACGAGTACAACCGGTCGAATTTGATTATAATTCAGATCCAGACGAGTATATGCGAAGACACCAAGAGTATGAGAATAAATCAAATATTCTTCAGAAAGCTGTTTTACATGGAACAGATGCTATGGTGGAAGCCCTCTTGAAGAAAGGGTTCGATCCGAACGAAAAAGATCCATCGGGAAACCATACCTCTCTTTTTCTGGCAATGCGAATTCCATCGATTTCGAAGGTTAAATTACTTTTGGAATATAAAGCCAATCCGAAAGTGATGGGGGATCGGGATGATATTTTTCGAGGTATAGATTCCATGAAACCAAAATCAATAGAAATCTTTGATCTATTGATACAGCATGGTCTTAGTTTAGATGATGATGATATGACCTTGGTCAGACGAGCAGTTAGCGATGGCAATCTAACTTTTCTTAAATACTTGCACAATAAAAAAGTGCCTATCGATGGAAAACCCTTGAAAAGACCTTACTCTCCCTTGCATATTGCCCTCTCATCTAACGAGAATTGTGGTATTATGGTTCCCGCTCTTCTTAATTATGGCTATAATCCGGTGGAAGTTTATACTTCGGGAACTACTCCTCTTCATTTAGCTGTGAATTCCTGCAACGCCGATATAGTTAGGTTATTAATATCGAAGGGACTCGATCCGAAAAAAAAGAATGAAAGTGGATATACACCTCTAGATTATGCCAAAGATAAACCTGATATCTTGAATGCTCTGAAGGGGAAAAAGTAAATCTTGCGAAACGAAGAAGAGATACAATCCCTAATACAAAATCTTACAAACGGGGATAGAAGAGCCTGGGCGGAATTTTATAAAGATTTCCATGGCTACTTTCATGGATTTCTCTTGAAGCGTGCCTCCAATCTAGATATTGATAATATTCTGACTGATTTTTATATTCAATTGGTTGAGGGCAATTATAAGAGGCTTCGGAAATTTACGTATGGTGGTGAAAGAGCATTTGTTGCTTGGTTATTTAAAATTTTGAATAATCAGATCATGAATGAATCCAAGAAGATTCCGAAAAATAGAAAGGAACCCATACAACTGGATGGCTTGGTAAATCAAGATGCTATTCTACCCAGTGTTGAACCGGAACCTTTACCGGAAGAAGAAGAAATTCTGCATGGTATCACCTTAGACGTATTTTATGATTCAATTGTGAAATTAAAGAACGTCAAAGAAAGAGAAGCAATCTATTACATTTCCCAAGGCTATACCAACGAAGAAATTTCTCAAAGGATGAAAGCATCCATCAATACGGTTCTTTCCTGGACATCAAGAGCCAAGAAAAAATTAAAAATAATACTCGAAAAATCCAAGGGAGTGCAATAAAATAACTGCTATGGGCATTTCTTTTACAAAGGAAGAACAAGTTACGGATGATATTCTAGAACAATACATCGAGGGAACCCTCGAAGTTTGGAAGAGACCTGAAGTGGAGAAATTCATTCAGAAGTCTAAAACCGTATTCTTGCGATATGTTGAGATTAAAGATATGCTTTTTTACAAATCAGTAGGAAAGCCAATGTCCAAGGAGATGGAAGCTATGCTTCTGGATAAACTACCCACTCCCAACCGAATCTTGAATCATTTGGTGATTCGTATTCGTTTTCTCAAAGACAAGATCGTAGTTTCTTCCTCAGACCAAGAGGAGATGGATTATTTGGGAATTATGGCAGAATACGCGTACCGATCCTCTGAACCGGGATCAATTACAATCAAGAGAAAAATCAATGGTGAAGAAGTCTCCATAGAACTCATCCCCGGAGAAAGACCTCAGGAGTTTTTTCTGGGAGTCGAATCCAATCCGGGCAAGAATATGAATTGTGAGCTCTATGAGAAAGAAAAACTTTTAGAAACCTTGGTAGATGTCTCCCGGTTAAAAATCTTCGAACACCCTGTCGCATCTACAAATAAAACAGATTTACACTTTCTCCAGGGAGGGAATGTTGTATTTACCATCTCCGTATTTTTAATGAGTGAGAGATAGTGGAGTGATTAACTACAAATAGATTGTAGAGACAATTTCTAAACAGGATTTTTACTATGAAAAAATTATTACTTATTTTCACCCTAATTCTCTTCTCCTTGAACATGATATTGTGCAAGGATGTTTCCTTTTCTTATTCCACAGCATCGGATGAGGAAGACAGACATTCTGTATCCGTTAGTGCAAAAAAGCAAGAGGATTCTGTTTCGGAGAAATTGGGCTATGTCATTTTGAAAGATGTTCCCAGCTATGCCGACAATGGTATCATTAAAGACATTGATTCTTTCGAGCCAAATCAAAATTGGTTGGATCGAAGAAATGAAATGGCTAAAAGAAAATTGGAATTCTATCATAATATTTATCCTTACTTTGGAACGATTGAGAAATTTGGTAGGCAGTTTTTCTTGGTAAAGAAACAAATCATTAGCTATGACTATAATCTGGAGCCCACAAAATATGATAAAATAGAAGGTTGGGTGGATTCGTCATTTGTCGGCAAATACGGTACTGATATGATGAAGGACTCTATCAAGGACAATAAGGATAAATCTTTAATCTCTATTATGAAGCTTATCAATAAAAAAGAGATTCGTGTGCAGAGCCTATGGGATATAGAAATGAGAAATCAATTCAAATCTCCCGATGGTTCTGCTAAATTTTATTCTTTTGTTTATTACTCCAGAGACAAAGAATATAACACCATGGGTGAATCGGATTCTCCTTTAACGGCAATGGAAAAAGATGGAGTTTTTCGTTTGTTGGTTCTTCCACCCAGTAATGATGGTCATGAGCCCATTGATATCAATGGTGATGGAGAATTGGAGTGGGTTCTTCACTCCATGTACGAAGGCGGGAGCGCGGCTACCATAGTTGCCAAGAATAATGGTGAATATGTTAAAATAATTTCTATGACTGATAGTATGGGCTCAACAGGTGAATGTGGGTTGGCTATACTTAAGCATTCCCAAGGCAATGCACCCATTTACCTAGACGATACAATAAATTATGAGGAGAATTCCGGTGAAGAAAACAATTTTCTTTGTAATTTCCAAGTGGAAAAGTCAAAACTCAAAGCCCGCGTAGGTACTAAGATTGTTGAGTTTTCCTTCGATGGAAAGCAACTAACTCGCCTGTAGAAAAAAGTTGATATTTTTTGATTAATTTATATAGCCTAATAGGTTTTATTTGGTCTAGACTGCTAAATGTAATATTTTTATAATTGTTTCCTGATACAGATAGGGTAACGGTAATTTGATAGGAATTTAATATTAAATTATCTTCTTCTTTGGATTCTCTCTGTCCAAAGCCGCCACCCGATTTAGTTTCTATATCTTCTGTATGTTTTGAGAAATTCGTAATGATATCGTAAAAATGAATAGAAATAATATCATACAATGGAAATGCGAAATCATCACATTCACTGAATGAATGACTTTCTGTATGATAATTTCCAAAACTATTGTAAGGTTGTTGATATTCATTTCCATCTCTTTTAATGATATTCTCTAGAAGACTTTATTTCTGTATGCTTAAAGAAAAATGAAAATGAATTTACAAGTTTAGGTAATTCCAGTAATATTTTAAGAGAAAAACCTGTGTCTCCATGTGAAATAAGATTTGTCACGCAAAGCTTACAGTCCAATCCCCTACTGGAAAGATGATTATATAGCATTATTGATTCATTAGCTGGTACTACATCATCTTTTTCTCCATGGATAAATAATATAGGTAAACTTAATGTATCCAAATAATTAGTAACAGATAATTTTGTTAATAATATGCGGTTCTCTCCGCCCTTTTTCAAAATAATATTCCAATGTTTTATTCTGAAATTTCTATCCATTTTCAATTGATCGAATAAATCTCTATTTTCTTTACTCATTTGGAGGTAATGTGGTTCTAGAAGATTATCTTTATATTTAAAATAATTGTCAATGATGGCTAGTTTTAGAGCAGTAAACAAAGAATCATTTTTTCCAATCGATATTGGTAAAAAATTAAGCAATAATATCATTCTTCCATATTCATCCAATTCTTGATTTGAGAATAGATTTTGAATTATAGTTTCTACATTTCCGTATGCTCCAATTGTACATATTGTATTTAAATTATTTGCTATTTCCAAATCAGAAGCAGCGATCAAACTTAAAGAGCCGGAAAAAGAAGGAGCAAAAATTGAAAGTTTACCTTGCGGAGAAACATTTTTATCTCCAGTTATGTAGGATATTGAATCTTTAATATCTTCAATATTTCTGAGAGATATCTTAAAATCACATATTTCATCATAAAATGTGCTTATAACTGTAAAACCTAAATTACATAAACTTTTATTTACCAAGATGAATCTAGGATCTCTGTTTCCAAGAGGAGCCAATCCATTTATTGTTAAAATAAGTCCTTTAGACCTACCTAATGGTCTATATATATCTGCAATCAGCGAACCATTTCTGATTGGAATATCTAATGTTTCAATATCTGGGAGTGATATATTTTTACTTTGCAATCCAATTAAAAAACGTAAAGACATAAGCCAATGGGATATTTTTCTCATATAAATACATAAAAAAATATTTCTAAATTAAAATTCAATTTTATATATCTAAATGTCTTTAAAAAATCATTACACTTCAGTTACAATTTAAATATACCATA
>JAFIGA010000087.1 GCA_020831715.1 Leptospira sp.
GCTCCCTTTCTTCCCTTTCCAATAGTCAGAAGAAAACTCTGCATGATTTGGAAGCCTATGATACCTTGGACAAACCTATCTGCAAGCAAAAATACTACTCTACTGCTACTTGCAAAGATCCTATGACCTATATCAAAACAAACGAAGGCAAAAACTGGTATTTTGCAGACTATATAAAAAATCTTCGAGGTGGCTATGCAGGAGTTGCCGCTGACTTAAACTATACTTTGATTGCACATGCCAAGAGCGAATATGTCTGGCTCTATGATTTTGACTCTAACATCGTTGCATACCACACATTCTTAAAACCACTTATTTTGGAAAGTGAGAATCCGGAAGAATTCATCAGCCTTTTTATTAAAAAGAATAGCCCCAAAGCTAAAGAGTTGATTCAAAACTTCTATCAAGATAGAGAAGATGTAGATCATCTTGTGTATACCTATGATAGATTTCGAGATACTTTGCTGGGACATTATATATACAATTCCAAATCAAGCGTAGATGATGATGATTTTGGTTGGCTTCGTAATAAGCAGGCTTTCAGCTACATTCGAAAGTTGCATCAGTTGGACAGAATATCCATATCACCGGGTGATATGCTAAAAGACAAGACCATTCGTTCCATAGGAAAATCTGCACGTAAACTTGGTGTTAAAATTAACGTTTACTATCCGAGCAATGCGGAAGAATTCTGGCCTTTTTCCGATACTTACAAACAAAATATTCTAAGTCTTCCATTCAGTGAAGAAACAGTCATGTTGAGTACAGTGGACCACCACTACAACAAGGGCACGCCCTGGCACAACTATAGTAAGGCAGGAACCAAAGGTCTCTGGCATTATGTTGTGAGAGGGGGAAGAAATTTCCAAAGAAAATTGGAGAATCCTCATTATATGGGCGTGAATGACTTCCATAGTCACCGAATCATGCCTTACAATCGAAAGGATTTTAGTACGATTCTTCTTCCGGGAAATATCGACTAGCAATTATTATATAAAATAAATTTAGACTAACATAGTCAAGGCATAAAATAAAAAGTATTACTCATGATTCATCTATCTAATATTAGCCATTCCTTTGGCAAGCAAAACCTCTTCGATGAACTTAGCTTTAGCATCAATCGAGGAGAAAAAGTCGGTCTAGTTGGACGTAATGGTCACGGAAAATCCACCCTAATCTCTATGATCATGGGCGACCAAGAACCCGATTCAGGAACTATCACTCGACCGAAAGGCTACAAAATTGGTCACCTCAACCAACATTTGAAGTTCACCAAGCCCACTGTTCTGGAAGAATGTTCTCTTGGATTGCCCGAAGGTGAAGAATACAATACTTGGCTAGTCGAAAAAGTTCTATTTGGATTGGGATTTGTAGAAGCCGACATGGATCGAGATCCACAGGAATTCTCCGGAGGCTATCAGATTCGTATGAATCTGGCAAAATTATTGGTTTCCGCTCCCGATATGCTTATGCTAGATGAACCGAACAACTATCTGGATATTGTGACCATTCGTTGGCTGGAAGAATTCCTTCGTGAATGGGAAGGTGAAATTGTTCTCATTACTCACGACCGAGGCTTCATGGATAGTATTGTTACTCATACTGTGTCAATCCATCGCTCCAAAGCAATCAAAGTCCAAGGTGATACGGACAAATTGTACGAACAGATCAATCAATCCGAAGAAATCTATGAAAAGACTCGATTGAATGAAGAAAAGAAGAGAAAGCAAGAAGAAGTATTCATTGCCAAATTCAAAGCGAAAGCAAGTTTTGCCAGCCGTGCACAGTCCCGAGTGAAAAAGCTCGAAAAGCAAGGTGAAATGAAGAAACTCGAAAAGATTGAGGATTTGGAACTTTACTTCAATAGTGCAACATTCTCTGCAAAAGAAATGATGAACTGTGAAAATATTTCCTTCTCTTATTCAGGTAAAGAACCATTTCTTATTGAAGATTTTAGCCTAAGCATAGGACCCAATGATAGAATCTGCATCATTGGTAAAAATGGAAAAGGTAAGTCCACGCTCCTCAAGCTTATGGCTGGCGAGCTTCAAGCCAATTCCGGAAAGGTGAACAAACATCCGTCTCTATTGGAAGGATATTTTGGTCAGACCAACAAAATCAATCTGAATGATAACAATACCGTAGCCGAAGAAATCAAATCAGCAGATCCATCCTGCACAGAAGCCAAAGCAAGAACCATTGCCGGCGGATTGATGTTTAGCGATGAACTCGCCTTAAAGAAGGTAAAAGTTCTCTCCGGGGGAGAGAAGAGTCGCGTTCTTCTCGGTAAGATTCTGGTGAGTCCATCCCATATTCTTTATTTGGATGAGCCAACCAACCACTTGGATATGCAATCCTGTGATGCATTGATTGAAGCAATCGATAATTTTGATGGCTCCGTAATTATGGTAACTCACGATGAGTCTCATATTCGAGCTGTTGCCAACAAACTCATTATCTTCGACAACGATACAATCAGTATCTATCCCGGTGGCTATGATGACTTCTTATCCGACATTGGCTGGTCGGATGAGAGTAAATAATATTATTTAAAAAATTCCGGGTTGTATTGATTCAAAAAACCATAGACTATCTTTTCGAATTCGGCATAGTTTGTGTCGATGGATTTCACATGAGGGGCATTCCAATCAGTCAATGCCAGTTGCTTCTTCTTAGAAGTTAAATGCTTGTAGACAACTTCCGAATGTTGGTATGGTGTATAGGCATCTGCCTTGGAGTGGATCACAAGAACGGGGATGTTAATTTTTTCTGCGGCTTTTGCCGGGCTCACATCCTCCACTATCATATCAGATCTCCACTCTACAATTTTATACGAGAGAGGTATAAATACATTCACAAAAGAACCATACAATTCTTCTGCCTTCTTTCCAACAATGGAATCCAAATCTTGGTAGGTGGATTCAGCAATAATAAAGGCAGGTGTTGCTCCGGCTCCTGCCCACTGAAGTGCTGTTGCCGCTCCATAGGACGCACCAAAAACTCCAATCTGTTCCGATTTTAGATTGGTAATCTCAGAAAAAGTCTTATAGGCAATTCCCAAATCATCTTTTTCAAAGTAACCAAAAGTTCCGAATGCTTCGTCGGACTCACCATGTCTTCTATGGTCATAGGCGAACAAACTGCAACCTTTCTTCCAAAACAAAGGGGCAAATTTCATCATCGCCCACCGTGTTCTTCCGTAACCATGAACCAAAACCACTCCGCAGGGCTTCTGAGCCGGATTGGCAAAATACCAATACTTCAATGTCAGATCCCCATTTTTAAATTCTCCGTCTTTAGGAGTTGGTAAACCGTATTGATCCAAACCCTTAATCTCAAGAGACACTCTGTCCGTTTCCAGATCACTCGGTGGAAAAGCAATCACTTTGTTCGCGAAAAAATAAGATACGGCAAAGTAAATGAATACCAGAATTACGGAAGTGTAGAGTAAGATTTTTTTTATTCGAGATGATTTCATATTCTTGCCAATATCAATTGGTTTGTAAAGAAATCAATTCTATTTTTCATAGTAAATCGAATTCATATATTTAACTTCCAACCTTATTCTTTCATCGAATCTTACATACTCATCGGAAGTTACGAAAATTCCGGTTCTACAATCACTTCAGATTTTACAGAAAGCCCTATGAAGCAATTTCTATGAGCCGCATCGTGCATTTTTTCCAACTCATCTTGAGATACTTCCACGCCGTCTCCAAAACGAACTCTAGGTTTAAGAAATATTTTGGTCACTTGCATCTTACCGGAATCACCTTTTTCCAAAATAGCAGTTGCTTCATCCGTATAATCTGTAACGATCTTTTTTTTCTTGGAAGCTACGGCTAAAAATGTAAGCATATGACAACTGCTTACAGCTGAGGCAAGCAATTCTTCCGGATTGGCATGTTCATCATTGCCAAATGTTTCCTTGGTGGAAGAAGAAAATATACTCTGTCCACCATTGAATTGAATGGCGTGAGTTCTGTCATAGGTCTCGAATGTAAATTCTTCCGAGCCTTTTTTCCATGATAGTGAAATTTTATGTTCTGACATCATATACCCCTATAGGTATATGATGAAATTTCCCCTTCCACTGTCAAAGCTTTTTTAAAATGTATGAATTTGATTTTAGCTCACTTAAATGCAATCTTAGCGTTAGAGTTGATCCCGTCCAAAAAAGCCTTGGAAGTATCATCCGAACCGGTCACACCGTAACTTAGCTGAGTGTCGGCTGTAAATGTGGCAATGAAAGCCGAATCAACACTCATTTCACCTTTGTTGGGAGAAGGATATCCACTAGGAACCTGATTGGCAGGAACCTTATCTCGAACAAATCCGTTCTCGTTGAAAATACCATAGTTATTGTTCGTATTGATATTCGCATTACTGATTCCACAAAAACCTTCTCTTCGATCGGCATCACCTGACCAACCATATTTAGCTGTAGTTAGAAAGGGGAAATCAAAGTTTTGCATATACGCCAAAGAATAATAAAAATCACCTGAGCCATTATTTCCACATGCTGAAAATATTTGATCTTTGAATGGACTATTGGCAAATGCCTGTTCTATGATTGACCTACTTGCTCTTACCGAAGTTCGAAAGCAGAGAGTCTTCCCATTCAACACTTCATCAAGAACCACGCGTCCCACATCTGTAATCGAAGTATTGGAATTCGCCGGTGCACCTTTCCAGGTATAAACTTGACGACGAAGTCCGTCAGGCTTACGAAAGATAAATGTCTCGATAACCATAGTCGTGCTTCCGGCAAAAAACTGAGTCTGACCCAGTCTCGCAAGATTATAATATAGAAGAGCACCATTGTCTGTAATGTCTTCTGTGGAATCAAAGTAGAGTTGCAGTGCCAAGTCCCCCTCTACTTGCCTACGAATTTCAAATTTGTTCTGAAAGCTTCTTGAGTTGGGAAAGGACCCGGATTCGATACCTGTTTGAGCGACACCAATCTCAACTCTCACTTGAAATCTTCTTCCATTCAATTCCACATTGTCAAATGTTCTGGTTCCCGGTTCACGAAGCCATGCATTACTTCGTATGGCAGCTATTATCTGATCTATAAATGTGGAATTTCCTCTAGCCCATTCAGCAGATTGACGAACAAAACCCCAGTCATTTTCCGCAGATTCCAAACTCGCCGATAGCTTGGAGGGATCCAACTGCCAAGGAGAAATTCTATTGATATCAAACCAAGGTGACTTTCGGATAGGTAAGCTAACTGTACCAAAAAATATAAGAGCTACAAAGGAATAGGTAAAAAGCTTTTTCATTATTACTCTCCTCAATCAATTCCCGGCAATACCGGGTGGTACACAAATAGTAAATTTAGTCTGCAGATTGCACCCATCCCCCACGCTTCGAGAAGATGAGCCCAGCAGAAAAAGAAGAATAGTATTTTCTTCATCATTATTGGATGATTTTTTACAATTATGTAACAAAGCGAAAAGGAGAATTAAACCAGAAATATACTTCAACTTTTTCATGATTAAATCATAAAAAAGATATTATATTTTGTCAAATAATAATTAATCCATAGATGGTCTTAATTTACTTAAAAGCAATCAACACTTTCCCATTCGACATATTCTTTTTATAAAACTCGATAGCTTTCTCTCCCTCTTCCACAGAAAAAGTCTTCTGAATCTCGGAATGAAAAGTAGTTCCCAGTTTTTCCTGTACCTTCTTGGCTTCTTTGTGGAATTCTTTTAAACCAATTTCTTGGATCCAATTGGTTAGCCAGAAACCTTCGATCACTTTCTTCTGAAATATCATAACACCGGCATTCACCGGAATGGATTGTTCCGATAATGCTCCATAGGATACGAGTTTTGACTCGGCAGGCATGAGCATGAGAATTTTACCCGCAACATCTCCGGCAACTGCATCCAAACAAATTGTTGCCGATAATTTCTTGGAAAGAACCAATAGCTCACGATCAAATCTTGGGTCAGATGAATTCAATACATTTTCCCCACCGATATCATGAAGTTGCTTGACTTGGTCCTCTCTACGAACAATGGAAATAATCGGAAAATTATTTTCCTTACCCAAACGAATGATCATTTTTCCCAGAGCGGATGCTCCTGCAGTTTGGATGAGAGCTTTGTGTCCTTCCTTTCTTGCCTTCTCGAACATCGCCCATGCTGTCATGGGATTTACAAATAGACTAGCACCTTGTTCGAGAGTAACAGAATCTATGAGTGGGATACAACTGGTTTCGTCCGTCACCATCATCTCACCCCAAGTCCCGTCACCTTGCCCGGATACGACGGACACTCTGTCTCCGGCTTTCAATGTCTTTACAGCGGAACCAACCTTTTCCACAATTCCGGAACCTTCAAATCCGGGCACTACAGGAAGCTTTTTCTTGATCCCGTAGAGTCCACGAATGAACATTAAATCGGATGGATTGATGGAACCAAATTGATTGGCAATTAATACCTCATTCTCTTTGAGTTCAGGGACTTTTCTGTCACTGACATACTTCAATTCCGGTGCTTCTTCATATTTTTCTAATATTATTGCTTTCATATTTTTTCCTTATCTATGATCCAAAAGGATTCACGATTCTATTTTAAATGATGTTGGAAATGTTGTCAATCCATAAACAAGGGAATCTCCCGTCACCCTTCTAGCTTTTTACAAAAGAAATCCAAAGGATAAAGAGAATCTCCGCCCAGGGATGAAGGATCCTTAGCGATCAGAGCTCATTCCTTATTATATAGACCGTTCTAAATAATTCCCAATATCCTTGATCGATACCCCCGTGGTATCCTTCTCAATAGGAAATGATTTGTCACCGGGATAGATTAGGTATAGATGATCCAAGCCCAGATCTTCTTTAGCAATCTTCGAACCGGGTGTGAGTTTAGGGGCGTCACTGAACTTGCATTCTATGCCTATGAGTTTGCCTCGATGGCGAAATACAAGATCAATCTCCGCCCCGGCATGAGTCCTGTAGAAATAAACTTGATCAGAATCCAAGTTTAGACATTTCACCACTTCTTCGATTGCAAAATTTTCCCAGGAAGCACCTATCTTGGGATTTCGAATTAAATCATTCCAAGATTCTATGTTCTGTAGTGAATGAAAAAGACCTGAATCTCGGATATAGAACTTGGGGGCCTTGACCAATCTCTTTTTAACATTGGCATGATAAGGATGCAATAGGCGGATGAGAAAGATTCCTTCCAGAATTTCCAGGTATTTCCGAACTGTAGTATCAGAGATTTCGAATGCTCTTGCTAGCTCTGAAAAGTTAAAAATCTGACCATGATAATGCGAGATCATTGTCCAGAATCGCAGGAGGGTTCTCTCCGGGATTTGAAATCCCAATAAAGGCACATCCTCTTTTAGAATTGTGTCTATATAGTTCTTTCTCCAAATTCCACTCAACCGATCAGAATCAGAAAGAAGAGAACGTGGATATCCCCCTCTTAGGAATAGATCTTTATATTCTTTATCTCTATTTTCTAACTCTTGCAAGGATAACCCACTCAATTCCAGATAGGCAATCCTTCCGGCAAGAGATTCAGAACTTCTATTCATCAAATTTCTATTCGCTGATCCCAGAATTACATATCTTGTATTCACTTGCGTGTCAACCAAATATCGCAGAAGAGGAAACAATTCCGGCTTCCGTTGGATCTCGTCAATCATTACAAGTCCTTGGAGCCCTTCCAATACAATCTGCGGGTTTTTTAGAGCTTCTTCATCTCTTGGATTTTCCAAATCAAAGACATGGTCTGGAGACAAAGATTTAGCCAAAGTGGTCTTGCCAATCTGTCTGGGTCCGAGAATAGCAACAACCGGAAAAAGGGATAGGTATTCTTGGATTCTTGCTCGGTATTGGTTTCTAGGAATTTCCATGGTAGGTTTCTACCATTTTCGGCATATTACCTTGAAAATTCAAGCGATCTATTGGAATTTTCAAGGTAAAGTGATTGAGAAAAGGAATTGCATTAGTCTATAGGTTAGTCCAGCATGGCTTCATGCAAGTAAATATTCATGAAGCAAAAACTCATTTTTCACAAATTGTTGAGAGAGCTCTTGCCGGAGAAGAGGTCGTTATAGCGAAAAATGGACACCCAATACTTACGCTTCAACCCATACCATCCGGCAATAGAGAGAGAAAACCGGGTCTTTCCATAGGAAAGGGTAGAATAATGGATGGTTTCGAGTCTCCGTTAGATGATTCAATAATTGATGAGTTTGAGAAATGAATATTCTTTTGGATACCCATGTTTTTCTATGGTGGTCTTTAGAACCGGAAAGATTACCTTCTAAGTTGATTCATATAATGTCTTCTCCTGAAAACTCTATCTTCTTAAGTGTTGCCTCAAGTTGGGAGTCAGAGATCAAAATTGGTTTAGGTAAATTAATTCTATCTGAGCCATTGCAAACAATCATCAATAGAGAGATTCAAAATAATGATTGGAAAATCTTACCAATTCATTTGAAGCATACCTACCAGTTGGGAAAGTTACCACCTATCCATAGAGACCCTTTCGATCGCATTTTGATAGCCCAAGCAATGAGTGAAGGACTTGCTATAGCAACAAAAGACTCGTTCATACAATCTTATAAAAAGGTTAAAATACTGTGGGATTGATTGTCTCGGGTGCCCGGATGGAAGAGGATGAGGAAACTGCCAAGGTCACTTCACACTCTCTTCCACAATCGCAATCTCTTCCGGTGTCAGCTCATAGAGCTTGTAAACCAGTTGGTCGATCTGTGCTTCCAGGTCGGATGTGTCGGTGGAAGGAGAAATACTAGCCTTTCCTTCAACACTACCGACTCTGTCGCTACAATCCACTTCCACCCCAATCCCTAAAATCCTCTTCATCCCCTGATGTCTTTTCTTAGAATAATTCAGGGGATTTTGGGGATTTCCCCCCTCGGGTGCCCGGATGG
>JAFIGA010000094.1 GCA_020831715.1 Leptospira sp.
CCACCTTTGAATAGATTCATCATATCGGCTGGTGACATACCCATAGCCTTTTTGTATTCATGCTCCATGGATTCCTTTACCTTTTTATTGGCATCATTGACTGCTGCTAAGACAAGATCTTCCAGCATTTTTATCTCATCACCATTTAGTAAGGCTTTGTCTATCTTAATATCTACAAATTGACCTTTACCATTAGCAACAACTTGAACCATACCGGCTCCGGCATCTCCGGTAACACGAAGATTCTCCATAAATTGACTCATTTTTTCCGATGTGGCTTTGATATCTCCCATCTTGGAAAATACTTCTGAAATATTTTTAATTCCTTCGAACATAATGTACTCCTATATGTTGGGTGTGGTAGAGGGATCTACTTCCGTTCCGGCAAAATTCTCTTTAACGAATGATTCCATCTTATCTGCTAGACTATCCTCTGTAGAATCCGGTTTATTGGTGAGAGGATTGAGTTTAACTTCCGATTCTTTTGAAATATCTTTTTTGGAATCAGTTACCGGGGTAGAAACAGATTTCGTTTCTTGATTGGTTGGTTGAATAGTTTTCTCTTCCGGTAAATGGCTGATTTCTGTGTGAATCTCGCGACTTAGGTCCGATATTTTTTTCATCAGGCCGGAAACAGAAGGTTTTTCCAATTCAAACAATAGTTTTCTAAATTGAATTTCTAAATAGATTTTAATCTCTTGAGAATTTTTAAGTCTCATATGAGAGATTTTATCATAGATATAGAACAATCTCTCTGTTAGGAGATTTAGAGTATTCTGGTCATAGTCTCTAAAATCTTTTTTAACTCTTTCTATATCATCCAAAGGTATGTTGGACGATTCTTTATCGAGTAAGTTTTGTTGAGAAAGAACAATAGTATTTAAAAACTCCAATAGATCCCATATAAATTTATATAGATCTTGACCTTCTTGAAATAATTTTTCTACAGAGTGGAATACTGCGGCATTATTTTCAGGATTCAATAGATTCTTTACAAACTCAGAGAATTCATCTACACCATGGTATCCGATCATTTCACGGATATTTTTACCCATGAGTTGTGAGTCGGTAAAAATGACTGCTTGTTCCATGAAAGAGAGTGTATCTCTTACGGAACCATCCCCTTTTCTGGCAATCCAGAAAAGACCTTCTTCGTCGTATTGAATGTTCTCGAGTTTACACAATTTTTCTACATGGGCTTGAAGAACAGAAAGGGGAACTTTTTTGAAGATGAAATCTTGGCAACGGCTAAGAATAGTTTCCGGAATCTTGTGAAACTCTGTCGTGGCTAGAATAAATACAACATGTGCGGGTGGTTCTTCCAATGTTTTCAAAAGCGCATTGAATGCTTGTTCTGTGAGCATATGCACTTCGTCTATGATGTAAACTCGGTATTTACCCGACATGGGAGTGAATTTTACATTTTCTCGTAGTTCTCTGATATGTTCAATACCGCGATTGGAAGCAGCATCTATCTCCAACACATCTTGAGATCCACCTCGGGTGATTTCCAAACAAGAAGAACATACATTGCATGGCTCGGCACCTTGGGGATCTTTGCAGTTTAAGCGTTTAGCCAAGATACGAGCGATGGAAGTTTTGCCCACACCTCGAGGACCAAAGAAGATATAGGCATGACCGATTTTCTTTTGTTTAAATGCATTCTTCAATGCACCTACGGCTAGGTCTTGGTAGATTACGTCGGCAAATATCTGCGGACGATACTTTCGGAATAGTACCTGGTGATTAGTTGACATAGGCGGTAGGTGGCGGAGAGACCGGGATTCGAACCCGGGGTGCTTTTGGCACACATGCTTTCCAAGCATGCACAATAGACCACTCTGACATCTCTCCTGTTCGTCCTATAATTATTACCATTTTTTGAAATCCTTTTCTAGCTTCTATCATTTCTCATTTGAATCAAGAAAAAAACTTTTAGAATCTATGAATTGGACTCATTCTAGTGTAATTCAATTAATAGTTATCTTTTTTTTAGAAAAAAATCTTGGAAAGCCTCTCGAACTGAATCATTTCGGATGAAATGAACTTTGGGAAAATGGTTCAAATTATAAATCATTTCTACCTGCAGAGAAGAAATTCCGTCCGCTAAACGAGTCGGTAGAAAATATACCACAGAATTCAGTCTTGATTTAATAATGGCTCCCGAACAATGCAAACATGGTTCTAGACTTGTGATTAGACAACAATCAATTAGGTATTTACTGGCTAATTTTTTTTGTGATTCTCGAATAGCAAGAATTTCACTATGATCCAGGGGATTTTGGGATGATTCGACGGAGTTGGTGACTTTTGCCAAGACTCCCAATTCTGGATGGTGTATTTCACTATAAGAAGGAATTTCGTTGGATGATCGACTTGTAAAAGAAAGCCAGTTGTCTAAAAAAGTTTGTTTGGTAACTGAAGAGATTGGTTCCAAATTGGCGCGCCCAAGAAGATTTGAACTCCTAACCTTCTGATCCGTAGTCAGACGCTCTATCCAGTTGAGCTATGGGCGCAGTTTTTGATTGTCCCTCGATGAATTCTTCCAGTAGATCCTTGTAGCGAGAAACGATTGGTATTACTATCTTTTTTTGAGTTGCTACCAAGTAAATCAAAAAAACGGAGAGACCCAAGTAGGAAAGTATCCCAATTGTATGAAAAAGATTGGCTAGATAACCACCAATGAATGGTAGATTTACAATAAAAACGGCTATAACGATAAGAGAAATAAATCCAATGAAATGAATGCAAGAATACAGGGATATGTCTCTTAAATTTTTATTTTCATACTTCCAAGTAATTGTAGGCAGCCAGCTAAAAAATAAAGGTAGAGCAGAAAAATAGGAAAGAAAAATTTCCGATGTGATGAAGTTATAAAATGATTGAGTATAATTCTTGATTTTAGAAAGTAAGGACATTATAGGTAGATTTCGAAAGATTGTGTAATTCCGACAAGTAAAAAACAATCTATCTTAATTGGCATACAATCATGGATCAGAAAAATATAGATAATTTAAAAGCTAGAATCACCGGATTGGAATCTGAGATCCAAGAGATAAAAAAAACATTGTCATCTTGGGAAGCTCAATCTACTGCAAAAGATCCCAATAAAAAAATCGTTCCGGAAAAAATTGCCCCCCCAAAAACGAATAAACCTAAGAGAACATGGGAAGATTGGGAATTTCTACTCGGTGGGAATTGGATGGCAAAAGTCGGTGTAGTTGCTATTCTTCTAGCCACAGCTTGGTTCTTAGATCTCGCTTTTACGAATAATTGGATTACGGATTCCGGTAAAATTTATATAGGATTGTTTTTTGGATTGGGATTTGTGGGTGGGGGAAATTATTTTTCTCAAAAAGGTTTTAGAATTCTAACTCCTGCATTGGTAGGTGGCGGCTTCTCTATTCTATATTTAACGCTATTTTCTGCATATAGGTACTATTCGTATTTTGGAATAGAAGAAGTATTCATTTACTTAAGTTTACTCAGTATATTGGTAATTGCTCTCAGTGAATATACTAAAAATGAAATCATTTTTATATTTGGATTTTTTGGATCCCTATTAAGTCCTATTTTATTGTCTACGGGCGAGAATTCATACAAATTTCTATTCTTTTATTTATTCATGAACTTGGTTTTGTTTGCTTGGGCTTCCAGAGGTTTGGGTTGGAAATGGGCACCTTTAATGGTTTTCTTTTCTAATTGGTTGGTCTTTGATGTTTGGATGTTTGAAAGTGTAGCCAAGAGTTCATTTTTTGTTTCATTAATTTTCTTACTAGTTTTGGTTGGTTTCTTTTTATACAGAGAATTGGTATTGGAAGCTGAATTCAATCGTTTGAAATCTTTTTGGGTTAGTAAGATTGTTTTAATAGGTTCACTCTTGATCTTTGTCGGTAATTTATACTATATCATCGATGTTCACTATTCCGAATGGGAAAATCTTTCTTTTTTGGTAGGATCATTGATCGCTTTGGGATCTGTTTACAAATTAAAGGATATTGATTACAAAGACTGGAAGGTTCCCACCTTTCTCTATTTGGGATTAGGATTATTGTATCTAGCTATACTACAGGAAGTTACTAGGGAACTATTAACATTCTCATTGGTTACGTTGGCATTTTTGTTTTCTTCGATGATACTAACCGGTGAAAATAAATCTAAAGCTAATTTTATAATATCTTTAGTATTATGGACATTTGCTTTTTTAAGATTGCTATTTGTTGAACCAAGCTTGCACTTTACTAATTTAATGTTCTGGAATCTTCGATTTACACAGTATCTTTATGCTTTTATAGGTTTGCTAGGACTGTATTGGTATACAAAAAAAATAAATCAGGATGGAGTCCCGAGAAAATTTTATGCAATAAGTTCTGTAATTGTTCTTTTGGTGGGTTCTTTGTTGGAAATAAATTTTGGAGTCTATGATTCCAGTTTAAGGAATCAGGGATACAATATAGTTTTTGCCATATTTGCATTGTTCTTTCTAACTTTAGGATTTAGATATACTCTACCGAATTTCAGAAAAATTGGAATTGGGTTTTTGGTTATTATAATTGGAAAGTTCGTTTTGTATGATATATGGTTGTTGAGTCTTGTAGTAAAAATTATAGCCGGATTTATAATGGGTATATTGTTGATAGTCTTGGGTTTATTCTACGAAAAACTTAAGACTAAAATTTTAGGAGAAAAAATATGAAATCTTTGTTTGTTGTTATTTTACTAATTCTTTCTTCCTCAGTTTATTCTGAAGAATTTCGTTCCGGAAATTTCAAATTCAAAAAAGACTTAAAATTAAATTCTCCAATTTCAAATTTAAATGAGCAATGGGGACAAGTTGAATTGGATGAAGAAGTGTATCGGGATTCATATTACAATGATCTAAGATTGATTTATAAAGGAGAATCGCTACCATATAAGCGATCACCAAAATATGAGAGAATCGGTCAAAAGGGTTCTGTAAAACCAAAAGTAATTTTCGAAAAAGATGAAGAAAAGAGAAAGATCTATCTATTGGAAATTCCATTTATACCGACGAATCGAATTATGGAATCAATTGGAATTAATTCCGATTTAAATTATGAGGCACAAGTTCAAATATATTTCGGAAATGAGGTTGATAATTGGATAGAAAGTCAGTCATCTTTTTTATATAAATACAATGCTAAAGATTTTTCTTCTTACCAACAATTAAATTTAAAAACTAAATATTATAGATATATTCGGTTAGAATTGGATAGCAATGTAAATTTGGATTTTGTTACCTTGAATTATGGAACGGAAGAAAAACGTTCGGAGTTGGAATTTTCTTTAGATGTTCCTACCGCAAATAAAGACGGTGACTTGAAAGCTATGGTTTACTATTTTCCAAATGAAAAATCATATCCCTTTCGATCCGTTGAATTACAATTTGAAGAGGAAAACTATAAGAGGAGATACGAAATTAGTTTTTTATCTAATCAAAAAGATTATATATACTTGACCTCAGGAATTCTTCACAAAGATATCAATAAGAAAATCAATCAAAATTCTATCTATGTCAATGAAACACAAACAAGGCCATGGAAATTGACCATCTTTAATGAAGATAATCCTCCTATAACACTAAAAGAGGCAAAAATTAAACATCCAAAAGAGGTTTTGGAGTTTTCAACGACAGATATGGATCCGAAAAGTATCGAAACCAATTTATCATTGTATTATGGATACAAATATTCATCTTCTGTTCAGTTTGACCTAACTTCTTTTTCCCAAAATGATAATCAAAAGTACAATATATTTCTTTTAAAAGAGCAAGAGGATAATCCGGATTTTTCTTACTCTATTCTTCATCCTCCATTTTCAATCTGGGTAATTAGATTTGTATTTTTAGTGGGTGTTGCCGGAGTTGGATTCTTAAGTTTTCGAGTTTTTAGAAGATGGAATCAGGTATTAATACAAAAAATATCTAGTTAAAAGTGAGATTCAATCAATCGACATTGTTCGGCTTGCATTGCAGTGAAAAGCAAACTATCCGGTAAGTTCAATGTAGGTCTTATATCATTGCATGTAAATGCTACATTTCTCTTTCTATTGAAACTGGATATTTCTTGTTGCGTTAGTGAAATTTCTATTCCAGAAAGCAATAGAATGAAATCTTTACAGTCATCTACCGATTGTCTGGTATAATCAAGATCATCTTGTATCGCTGCTAAGTTCTCAAAGAGTATTGGTGACAATAAAATATTAGTTAAGTTAATTCCTGATCTAAAGGTTCCGGAATTTGGATCATTTTTCAATCTTATATCTGTAGATCCTTCACACTTTATGATAAGACACTCATCAGGATTCATATTAATTCCCGTGGCAAAATTTCCGCTGATAGTAGTGAAATTGGAGTCCGTTACTGATCCTGTGCAAACAGTACTAGTTTTATATCCACAGGATGTGCCTGCTGTAGTATTGTTAGATGTAATTAACGATTTTATAGACAAATCTCTATCCAAGATTGATCTTACAACAACTTCTGATCTGAAATAATTAGTACCTGTTGTGTTTCGAAAATTTACTACTTGATTGGCTTCGGGAATCTGAAATGGAGTAGGATTTGCTAATGTAGATCCGGTTAGAGAGTTTTCAGGAAACTCACATTCAACTGAATTATTAGTCGGATTGTTATTTATACCACTCGTGGATGTTATAGACAAAAGTCCGGTTGTACCTCTTAATTCTTCTATTTCTTTTCTAGCTTCTTTACCTCTCACTGAATTAAGTGAAAATTCTCCTGAACAGTTCGTAATTAGGATTGTAGAAAGTATAAGTATCAAGTGTTTCATCTAAAGGCTCGCCTATTTATATAATAATGGAAATTATATAAATGTTAGAATAAAAGTAAAGGAAAAAATATGAAAAAATATTTAAAAATTCTTCTTGTTAACTACAATTTCCAAAGAAGTTATAAGATTTTCTGTCTTCCATGCTTGGATGTTACTAGAATCGGGATGCGAAATGTCCAATTTACTGCGATTCCCGAAAATATCAGTTTGGTGAATTAATTGGAGGCCTACTTGGGAACCACCAACCATATCATCCTCCCAACTGTCACCTATCATAAACGAAGGTTTGTACGATTGTATTGATCCTACTTCCATAGCCTCTTGGAAAAGTTCTTTAGCGGGTTTTTCCTTTCCTAATTCTTCAGATACCAATAGCTGGAAATGTATATCCTTGGGAAGAACAGAACTCAACTTCAGGAGTTGGGTTCTTAGATTTTCATTGGATAGAAGAACTAATTTATCTCTAGATTGTATTTTTCGCAATAGAGTAAATACTTCTTTGTATTCTTTTTTATGAACTTCTTTAAAGTATTTAAGAGCATAGATAAAATATCGGAAGTACCGATCTTCCATATCCAAAATCTGTTTCATGCCCAATTGAGAGATTTCTCCATTTTGGATCTCCCACATTTTTTTAAAATATAGGATTCTGAGTCGATTGGATGTATGTCCGGATAATTTTGACTTAGTGATTGCTCTAGCTTTATCGTAAATAATACGAAAGTCTTTCTTTCTTGCCCCGTATTTTCTACTCCAATCGTTTTTTAAATGCTCCAATGCAAATTCATATGCATAGACCGATGGTATAATCGTATTATCAATATCAAGAATAAGCATTATTTAGTCCTCTAATCTATCTCTTCTAAATTATAGAAGTCGTAATCTTCATCCTTCCACTCGGTCCCATGTTCTTTTTTATGTTCATCAAGCTTTTTCATATCTTGGTAAGCATTTGCAGAAGAGATACCAAGTGTACCAAATATCATTATAAGCGATCCTGCTACTTTGGTAGTGACATTTGCCGCTGCAGCAACTCCAACAGACGCACCCAATGCCGCAGGAAGGGTTAAGAAAAATATTATCTGAAAACGGCGGAATTTGGACTCTTCATACGTCTTCTCTTCCACGAATTTCTTTTTCTCTTTTTCCTTTTGGTCTCTTTTTCTATCGCCCTCAGTAAGAGAATTTTGTGCGGCTTCGTAATTGATTTCTCCGGTTATCGGATTGATAAATGAATCTTGCTGAGGGCCCAATTGTTGTTGTTGGGGTGCTCCCCCTTGGTTCATACTATCTAAATTTCCTGCTCCCGGAATACCAGCGATGGGATCATAGAATTTTCCCACTTTTTTAGGAGTTACCGGGAAATTGTTTTTCTTCTTGGAAGGGATTTGGTAAAGTCTATATCTTTCTTCTTCTCCGCAGCCGTCTACACCCGGAAGATTTCGAAGATTATGGTCCTATTCAT
>JAFIGA010000103.1 GCA_020831715.1 Leptospira sp.
GAATATGATCGAAAAAGGGAATCTGCTGTAGAGACGGTGGGTGCTTAAATCCAAACATAGATCATAGTCACAACCAAGGCCACAATCATAAGGCAATCTACCGGAAGACTTTTTTATCCCATGAAGAAATCGACTTTCATGGAAAATTAAAAGAATGGTTGGAGAAATACTGGAAGCTGTCTTCCGAGGAGTCCATCACAATCCAGGAATTGGGTTGTGATGATAATTCTTGCCCGGTCTATGAGACCATTGTTATGGCATATCTTCCGGGTAGGGACACTCCGCGCATCCTAAAACTGGGGAAGGCGAAGCATCTTCTCACAAAACAGGATATTGTATTCTCTGTTGAGAAGCAAAAATCCTAATATTCCTAGTTAATTATCTTGTTAACCAGGAATTTGTTTTTGAGCCAAATTTAGATTTTAGGAAATGGTTTTCCGATGATCACACCGTCTTCTTCCAAATCACAAACCAATGAGGGAGCGAATACTCTTTTGTATTCCAATGCATCCGTTAAAGTGTCTAAAGGTGCTGCAAGCAATAAAACTCCTGCTTCTTCTATAGAGGCAACACAATCATCTACACTGGATTTCATGTAATATTTTGTCCCTTGCACATTGGCAAGATCATTGGCGATGGAGGCATAGAATAGACCTCTAATATTTACGCTAGCTTGACCGGAAAAACGAGCAGTTAGCAATAACTCTCCATTCAAAGCTGCAGTGTAAATTCTATCTTTTGCATCTGAGCCACTTTCCCTTCCGTGCTGAATTCCAAGCGGGTTTAATATCAAACAGTTGCTGAATAATACACTCAGCATTACTCCGATGTAAATCTTTTTCATGTTGTTTTCCTTGTTTTTTGTTTATATTTCTAAAAAACCATTCACCAGTTTACTTCAATTGCGAGAATTGGCAAGTGAATTCTTTAAGAAATTTTGGATTATCTGCTATGATTCCGTCTATTCCTGCAGATATCAATTCTTTCCATTCCTGTTCCGTATTCGATGTATAAACCCAGCATTTTTTGCCAAGAAAGTGGGCTTTTGAGACAAGCATTGTCTTCTTGAGTGGGATTGTCTTTTCCCAAACGAATGCTATTGCTTGCCAGGCTATAGCAGGTATCCACGAGGATAAAAATATTTTTTTCCATCCACGAACATGCGAGGTATCTGGATCGGCAATCAATTGTGCTCTGGGAATATTCGGTTGGAACTTATTGCAGTAATACAAACTTAAAGGGGAAAAGGAAGAAATGATGATCGGGAATTTTTCCGGGTTTTTGTGAGAATACTTTTGGATGATTCGACAGACTTCTCGTGCCGACTTTTTGGTCGCAAGGGCTGTGGATTCTTTTTTGATTTCTACATTGATAATGCATGATCCAGCAAATTTCTCCAGTATTTCTTCGAGTGAAGATAGGAATTCTCCATTTTCTAAAGTGATTTTTTTCAGTTCGTCCCAGGTATACTTTTCTACACGACCCTGTCCACTTGTAGTTCTATCCAGAGTTGCATCGTGAAGAACAATTGGGATCCCATCTTTGCTGAGTTGGGTATCCAACTCGAATCCATCTGCGACCTTGGATGCATGGTCAAATGCCTCTCTAGAGTTCTCCGAAAATCCAATTCGAGCTCCCCGATGTCCTATGCTAACGGTATTGAGCGACAAGTCGGATCTTTGGGAGGATAATGCCAATGCAAATCTTCGAATTGCATAAGCAAAAACACTAAGAACCACAAACCAAATGGGCAGAGGAAACTCCAAATCCTCGTCAATTATTTGTTTCTCAACCGGGTTGGATGGTATTTCCATAAAAATTACCCTCGTTCATTGCGGCTGTTTTCATTTTTTCTGCATCCTCTCCCAGATACTTATCTATATAATGATGTGCTACATACAATAGAGGTGTGATCGCAATGGCAATTCCCATCTTATACAAAAAGTTCGTCGATGAAATCTCTACCAATCTTGAGACGGCAAGGTAAGGACCGAAGGCAATGAAGATTACCACAAAGGAGTCAATCAATTGAGAGATGATAGTGGAACCTGTTGCTCGCAACCAGATATGCTTTCCCTTGGTTTTAATCCGTAGAACATGAAATACCTGTATGTCGATAAGCTGTCCGATCAGATAGGCAGTAATCGATCCAATGATTACCAGACTGGAATTGAAGAAAACGATTTCAAATGCATGATCCGTTACCGGAGATTCGGGCATTGCCGGAATAGAAATCCCTATCAAGATCAAAAAATATGCACAGACCACCATTGCCATTCCGACCATAGTTGTGAGTCGGACTCCCTTCCTACCGTAGTATTCGTTCAGAAGATCTGTGACAATAAATGTTACCGGAAATGGGATGACACCCAATGTCATAGTAAAGCCTAAAAAAGAAAATAGTTTTGCCCCAATTACCTCTGCCATAAGCAGGAAGGTAAGAAACAAACTATTCAAAATAAGAAATAATTTGAACGGACGAGCTAAGGTCATGATTTTTTAGTTTATTTGGGAAGTAGTTTTGGGAAAGTAGAAAAAACTAGAATTCTTTGATTTATGACTGGAATTTCCCACCTTTTGAATCGATAATAATAGAGAAATACATTTAGGCTAGGTTTATGGCAGAAGAAAATCCGATTGAAGGCAAATACACAACACAGCAGGGTAAAATATCTTGGAAATATTATCTCATATTTTCATCTTGGTTATTCCTATGCTTACTCTCATTTTATCTCGGAATGGGCTTGATTCAATGGGATGAAAATAAGGTAACAAATAATACAGCTAACGTGAAAACAGCGAACATGGGTGACAGTGAGTCTCTTAGCTTTAAAAATGTATTGGAAGAAATATTTTCCGGAGATAATCCCAATTCTCTGACTGAGGAAAATACAAAAAGTACTGTCCAGCTAAGGAATTTTCCGGATCCTGTGGACAAGCCCATTCGTGCATCAACTTGGTTTTCCGATTATGAAGCCATGAAAAAGGTAGTCCATCTCTATGACGAAATTCATCCTTTCATCTATTCCATGAAAGGTGGGCTTACCAATAATGGAGAACTTGCGAACTCCTGGTCTTCTACTAGTAAGCGAGAAAGAGTGGAAGAACTTAGAAAACTAAATCCCAATGTTAAAATCATACCAACCATATTTAGATGGGAAAATCCCAAAGAAAAAATCTCCGAAAATATTGGAATGAATGGTCGTTCTGATATTCGAGACAAACATATACAGATCATTCTTAACGAAATTGAAACCTTTGGCTATGACGGTATCGACATCGATTATGAAGGAATGGGCTGTGAGAAGAAAGAAAAGTTCGAGGAATTCATTGTTCTTCTTTCCAAGGAAATGAAGAAACGAAACAAAATTCTTTCTATTGCCGTTCACCCTAAAACTCCTGCGGGAAAAGTATCGACTTCATTATGTAAAGCTTCCGGAAAAACAATAACTGTGGATTACCGAGAGAAGTGGCGTGGCCCTATGGCTCATGATTATGAATTTCTTGCCAAGCATGTGGACAGATTCAAAATCATGGCTTATGAACTCCACCCAAGAAAATACCACAACCCGGGTCCGGGTCCACAAGCTCCCAATACATGGTTGAAAGATATCATTCGTTATTCTAAGAAAAAAGTCCCCAGTGAAAAACTCTATATGGCAATCCCTACCTATGGATATGACTGGGCACTAAATTGCACAAGTCGAGCTAAATCGGTTTATCATTCCGATGTTCAACGCATCAAAGCAAGAGCACATAAATTACACCAACCAACCAATATTAACAGTATCTTGTCTAGAAACGAAGATAAGAAATGGAGTAATTTAACCAAGTTTTCTTACGTTCACCAAAATAAAACCTATGAAGATCCCACACTTTGGTACAACCAAGATGGCTGTGATCGAGTTGCATTCTTCATGAACCGTAAGGCATTTGAAGAAAAGATGAATCTTCTCAGAAGATACGAGATCGGCGGATTTTCCTTTTGGCAATTGATTGGTGACAACGATCCTGAGATCAGCGTGTATCTGGAACTTCTCATGACCAACCAAACACCTAATGTTCCGGTTGCTTATGATTTATATGAAGAAGAAGCATTTGAGCCTTTTAGCGGATCGCATGAAGGCGAGCTCCCTTTGGCTAAAACCCCGAAAACCAAAGCGAAGAAATCTACTTCCAAAGAAGAAAAACTCACAACTTTCGAAAAGAAAGAAACCAAACAAGTTCTTGCCAAAAAACAAGATGTCGAACGATTTGAAGCTTTACCCACTGCAAAGCCGGATATAACGAATCGTTAGTAGGAATTAATCTACGGATAAAAAAACTTTCATTACTCATTCCCCCCAAGAAGCCGCAAGCTTTATTCGAAAGGGGGGATTGGTTGTATTTCCCACTGAAACAGTTTTTGGTATTGGAGCTTCTTCTCTGAACCACAATGCATGTAGAGAGATTTATAAGGTAAAAAATAGACCCCAAGACAATCCATTGATTGTTCATTTTGCCAATTCAAAAGAAATTGAGACTTATGCGATTCTCTCGAACCAAGCAAGAAATCTTTTGGAGAGATTTGCTCCGGGACCACTTACTTTAATCCTAAAGAAAAAAAATGATTCCTTATTCTCTACAGGCTTGGGTACAATTGCTGTAAGAATTCCATCGCACAAAGTAGCTCGAAGATTCATTGAAGAAAGTAAAACTCCTGTTTCGGCTCCCTCGGCAAATCCTTCGGGGAAACCATCATTCACTCGTAATGAAGATGTCGTTTCGTACTTTGACGGTAAGGTGGACTGTATACTTTTGGAAAAAGCAACCGATTTGGAAAATAGAATTGGTATAGAATCCACTGTGATTGACATGAGTTCGGATATACCGAAACTGCTTCGTCCGGGAAGCATTGAGTTGGAAGAGATCCAAGAAGTGCTGGGAACGAAAGTGGAATTGCCCCAAAATCCCGGGGTCATCAGTCCCGGTTTGAAATACAGGCATTATTCTCCGGAGGGAAGACTGCATATTTTTCAATCAACGCAAGATATTTTAAATCGATTGAATACTCTCGGAGATAATCTAAAAGTTGATCCAAAGGATAATATAGCAGTAAATTCAAGAAAAATTGCAATCCTTGCTTACTCTAATACTGAGTTGAATTCTGTAGAGGAATTGACGAAATCTTTTGATGCGAGCTCGCATTCTTGCGTATTCAAGATACAATATGCAGAATCGAATATGGATTATGCGAAGAAATTGTATTCTTTTTTCTTGGATTGCGATAAAGAATCTGTAGCTGAAATATTCTGTGAATCTCCAAGACAGGGAAGGTTATATTCTGCTATTTCCAATCGATTGAAAAAAGCAATTTCGCGAGATGATTCAGATCACTAGAAATACTAATTTCTGCAATAAGCATGAGTCTAAGAAGTAAGGAGAATATATTTTGGAATATCTGCAACTTTTAGGTTTTGGTTTTGCCTTTGCGGTGGTTACGATGGTGGTCTTTTGGTCATGGGGGAGG
>JAFIGA010000108.1 GCA_020831715.1 Leptospira sp.
CTAGTTACAAAGAAATACTGGATAAACTCAGCCTGCGAGGAGCACATCTTATAGGGCTTACTGCAACACCCGGACGTTCCTATGAAAAAGAAGATGAGAATCGAAATCTCGCCAATTTCTTTCACAATAACAAAATAGAACTCAAAGTGGAAGGTTATGATTCGGCGGTGGAATACTTAATAGAAAATCAATACCTTGCAAAAACAGAATTCCTGGAGATAGAAGGAGCAAAAGAAGGAATCCTAACTAGTCAAGATGTACGTAATGTTCAATCAGCAATGGATATTCCCAATGAAATCTTAAACAAACTAGCTTTCGATGAGTTTAGAAATCTTTCCATTCTGAGATCCTTACGCGATCTCACAAAAACACACAATAGAATCATATATTTTGCCCCATCTTTGGATAATGCAGAGCATATAGCATTTGTTTTAAAAATGCTAAAAGTAAATGCCTTCTTGGTATCGAGTAAAAAAGAGAGGCGTAGTAGAACTGAAGTAATTCAAAAATTCCTATCAAATGACCCCGAACCTATGGTGATATGTAATTTTGGGATTTTGACAACGGGATTTGATGCACCTAATACATCTTGTGTGGTAATTGGTCGACCTACTCGTTCATTAGTTTTATATTCACAGATGGCGGGTCGCGCCATTCGTGGATTGAAAGCAGGTGGAAATGAAAATGCAGAAGTTTACACAGTAATCGACACAAGTCTCAAGGGCTTCGGAACCATACAAGATGCATTCATACATTGGAACAAATTTTACGACAAAAAAGAGAAAATTAAATGAGCGTTAGACATGATATCGTACCGGCACATCTTGCCATTCAATCCATGAGAGATAACGGATATAAGAATGCGGCTTATGCGCTTGCCGAATTATTGGACAATGCAATCCAAGCGGGTTCGAGCAAATTAGAAGTCATTTGTTCTGAGGATGAAATTTTTCTCGAAGATAAAAGATCCAACTGCATTAAAAATGTCTACGTTTTAGATAATGGTTCCGGTATGGATGCCAAAACTTTGAGATTATCTCTGCAATTTGGTAATGGGACTCACTTGGATCCGGAAAACCAAAAAGGAATTGGAAAATTCGGGATGGGTCTCCCCTCTTCTTCCATATCCCAGTGCACAAGAGTAGAAGTCTACACATGGCAAAAGGGGCATGAAAATTCTATATATAGTTACCTTGATCTAGATGAGGTAAGAAACCAAACTCTTATGGAAATCCCCGAACCGGTAAAGAAGCCATTTCCAGAGGAGATATTGTCTCAGGCAGAAGAGATCGGAAAATCAGGTACTCTTGTTATCTGGTCAAATCTGGATCGATTGATGTGGAAACGTTCTACAACACTTTTTCGAAATTCGGAACATTTGATTGGAAGATTATATAGGACATTTATTGATAGAGACCACTTATCCATTCGGCTTTTAGCGTTTAATGCAAGAAATCCTGACTTAATTATTCATGATGAGTATTTAAAGCCCAATGACCCAATGTATCTCATGTCGAATACATCATGTCCGGAGCCATTTACAGACAAGCCTATGTTTGAGAAATATGGAGGGAAGGCGTATGCCTATGATATTAAAGTCAAATTCAAAAAGAAGAATTATCCTGTAACTTTAAGGTTCACCAAATCCAAAAAAGATGCTCGCTCCATGTCATCTTCCCCGGGCGGCTTACCTCACGGGAAGCATGCCGCAAAAAATGCAGGTGTTTCCATCATGCGAGCAGGTCGAGAAATTGACTTGGATACTAGTTGGACCAGTCCCTCTGATCCAAGAGATCGCTGGTGGGGTGTAGAAATTGATTTCCCAACGGAATTAGACGAAGTATTCGGACTCAGCAATAACAAACAAAGTGTCCGTAATTTTTCCATCCTTGCATCTTTTGAAGATTATGAAGAGGAAGATGGAAGAAGTAAAGCGGAGATCATGGAAGAATTGGAGCTATTCGAAGACAATCGAAAAGATCTTTTTGACATAGCTCATAATATAAGAAAGAATATCTCCCAGATTAGAAGAGATCTTCGAGCGGAAACAGAAAAAATCAAATCAGTAGCAGAAGAAACTAAGAATCATCCTGCGGAAAATCCAAACTCTCCGGAAGGTATTGCCGCAAGAGCAGATGAAGAAATCGAAGCCGAAAGGGGACCAACAAAAAATGATACCCTGCGAAAGACTTTACCTGAAAAAGAGAGAACCAAAATCATAAGGCAATCGCTTTTGGATGGTGGGGAAGACAAGGAATTTGTAAAGCATGTAACAGCTAATTTGAGATATATTTTTCAATACAAAAAAATGGAAACTACTTCATTCTTTAGCGTGGAACCGATTGCAGGATCTATTATCATTACATTGAATACAAATCACCCGGCTTATACTAAGTTGTGGGAAATAACAAACCAAGATGACTTGGAGTCTTTGGAAAAAGAAGATTTAGTGGAACGTCTTCGTAATGCGAAAGACAGTCTCAAATTAATCCTACAAGCCTGGGCAAGATTTGAAGACTATCTACCGGATGGAAAGGAAAAAGACAAAGCCCAAGAATTTCGTATGGATTGGGGAAGAATGGCAAAAAGATTTTTCCAGGAAATGGAGTAGTTTATGAAATTACAACTACGCATTGGTGGTCACGAAACATTTTATCCGAGGGAGAGATGGCTCTATAAAGGAATTACCGAAAAAGAATTTCGTTCCAAGCTTCAATTTTTTGGTGAAGAAGAGAATGACTATCCCACCGACTTATTGGGCGTAGGTGTTAATATGGTTAAATCCATACGCTATTGGATTCTCGCCTGTGGACTGGTGGTTCGAGAAGGCTCCCATGACAGGATGAGTGATTGGGGTAAGGAGATACTTAAATACGATCCCTATTTGGATCAGCCTATTAGCTATTGGATCATTCATTATCGTTTGGTGACGAATGACCAAGGTCCTACAAGCTGGAAGTGGTTTTTTAGTGAATCGGATACCAATCAATTTGACAAAAACAGATGGGTAGGAGAGTGCAAGAACTGGATGGAGAAAGAATTCCGAAGAGATGTCTCTGAGAGATCAATTGCCAACGACTATCAAACAATGATGGGTATGTATTCATGGGGAGAAAAAAAAGACCATTTCTACCC